>NZ_BAAALF010000084.1:21081-33462 GCF_039528135.1 Kitasatospora nipponensis
CCCCCCCCCCCCCCCCGCCCCCCCCCCGCCCCCCCCCCCCCCCCCCCCTCCGCCTCGGCCAGACCGGTGGCCCGGGTGGACTCGGCGGAGGCCAGGCCCCGGGCCTTGGTCGCCTCGGCCTCGGCCAGCGCGGCGATCTTCACCCGGCTCGCCTCGGCGGCGGCCTTGAGCTCGGTCTCCTTGGCCTGCGCCTGGGCGGCGGAGATCCGCGCGTCGCGGTCGGCCTCGGCCTTGGTGCGGGTCTCGTAGGCGCGGGCGTCGGCCGGCTTGCGGACCTCGACCTGCAGCTGCTGCTCCTTGCGGTGCGCCTCCAGCTCGGCGACCTTGGTCTCCTGGACCACCACCTCCTGCCGGGAGGCGGCCTGGGCGAGCGGCCCGGCCTGCAGCGCACGGGCCGCGGCGGTGTCCATCTCGGCCTGGTAACCGGCCTGCTGGATACCGGAGTTGCGGGTGGCCTGGGCCTTGCGGGCGAAGGCCTCCTGCTCGGCCTCGGTGGCCTCGCGGTCGGCCGCGGCGGCGGCGATGCGCGCGTCGCGCTGGACGGCCGCGGCGTGCGGGGCGGCCAGGTTCTTGATGTAGCCGGTCGGGTCCAGGATCTCCTGGATCTGCAGCGAGTCGATGATCAGGCCGAGCTTCTCCATCTCGGTGCCGGAGGCGGCCCGGGTCTCCCCGGTCAGCCGCTCGCGGTCGCGGATCATCTCCTCGACGGTGAGCCCGCCGACGATGGAGCGCAGGTGGCCGGCGAAGACGTTGTGGACCCGGTGGCCCATCATCTTCTGCTGGTCCAGGAAGCGGCGGGCGGCGTTGGCGATCGACACCGTGTCGTCGCCGACCTTGAAGATCACCACGCCCTTGACCTGGACCGGGATGCCCTGCGACGTCACGCACTCGACGTCCAGGTCGGCCTCGTTGAGGTCGAGCGAGAGCTTGCGGACCACCTGGACGCCCGGCGTGACCAGGGTCCCCCGTCCGGTGACCACGCGGAATCCCAGGCCCTCGCCCAGGCCCTCGGTGCGGTGCCTGGAGCCGGAGATGATGAGCGCCTCGTTGGGCTCGGCGACGCGCCACATGAGTTTGAAGAGCACGATCAGAACGATCAGTGCACCGGCGGCCACGCCGGCAATGGTGCCGATCAACATCGGCTGTTCCCCCTTCGGGCACACCGGTTCCGTGACTGCGCAGGGTTGTGCAGGATTGCGCGGAATCCGGTGGCGACAGGAGATTCTGCGCCTGTTTCGATCACTTGGGAAGTCCGCTGCGGCGTGTCCTGCGGCACTGTGACACGTCGTGACGAAACGGGGTGCGACCCGGGTGGCGCACCGGGGTTTCAGCCCAGCGCGGCGGCCACGTAGACGGTCCGCGGCGGCTGGTACTCGACCACCACCACCGGCGTACCGACCGTCAGCACCTCGCCCGGCAGCGCCGGGTAGGCCAGGAACGCCTCGGTGCCCTGCCGCTCCGGCACGTGCACCAGCACCTCGCCCACCAGCCCCGCACCGACCCTGCCGGTGACCCGTCCCGTGTAGCCGATCATGGTCCCTCCCCGTCGCCGTCCTGGGGGTCCAGTGTGGCGCAGCGGACCGTCAGCGCCCCCGCCGCCCACCCGCGCCGTTGGCCACTTCGCGTGCCCGGGTAGCGGACCCCACTGGACCGGCGGTGGAGCGGCCCGCTACCGTGAAGGCGTCTTTGGGCAGGCAAGACCGCCTGCCGAACGGGAGCTCGGAGCACCGGGCTGAGAGGGCGCTGACAGGCGCGCGGCGATGACCGCGCACCGACCGCTGCGCCGACCGCAGGAACCTGGACCGGGTAATGCCGGCGTAGGGAGTAGAAGGTCAGATGACCACGTTTGATGACGCACGCCCGGATGCGGTCGAGCCCACCGGGAACGCTGCTGGGAACACCGCCGGGACCACCACCGGGAACGCCACCGTGAGCAGCGCGGCCAGCGGCTACCCGACCCCCGCGTGGCGCAAGGCGTACCGCGAGGGCAGCCGCCCCGACCTGCGGGTCCCCTTCCGCGAGGTGCACCTCACCAACGGCCGGACCGTCCCGCTGTACGACACCTCCGGCCCGTACACCGACGCCGCCTACCAGCCGGACGTGCGGCGCGGCCTGCCGGCGCTGCGCGACCCGTGGATCCGTCAGCGCGGCGACGTCGAGGAGTACGACGGCCGCGAGCGGCGCCCGGAGGACGACGGGATCAAGCACACCTCGCCGCGCGGCGGGGACCTGCGCAACCTGGACGCCGTCTTCCCCGGCCGCCCGCGCCGCCCGCTGCGCGCCCGCGACGGCGTGGCGGTCACCCAACTCGCCTACGCGAAGCGGGGGATCGTCACCCCCGAGATGGAGTTCATCGCGCTGCGCGAGGGGCTCGAGGCCGAGTTCGTGCGCGCCGAGGTGGCGCGCGGGCGGGCCGTCATCCCGCTGAACGTCAACCACCCCGAGGTGGAGCCGGCCATCATCGGCACCAACTTCCTGGTGAAGATCAACGCCAACATCGGCAACTCGGCGGTGACCTCCTCCATCGAGGAGGAGGTGGAGAAGATGACCTGGGCGACCCGCTGGGGCGCCGACACGGTGATGGACCTCTCCACCGGCCGCAACATCCACACCACCCGCGAGTGGATCCTGCGCAACTCCCCCGTCCCGATCGGCACGGTGCCGCTCTACCAGGCACTGGAGAAGGTGGACGGCCGGGCCGAGGAGCTGAGCTGGGAGGTCTACCGGGACACCGTCATCGAGCAGGCCGAGCAGGGCGTGGACTACATGACCGTGCACGCCGGCGTGCTGCTGCGCTACGTGCCGATGACCGCGCGCCGCAAGACCGGCATCGTCTCGCGCGGCGGCTCGATCATGGCCGCCTGGTGCCTGGCGCACCACCAGGAGAACTTCCTCTACAGCAACTTCGAGGAACTCTGCGACATCCTGCGCGCCTACGACGTCACCTTCTCGCTCGGTGACGGCCTGCGCCCGGGCTCGATCGCGGACGCCAACGACGAGGCGCAGTTCGCCGAGTTGCAGACGCTGGGCGAGCTGGGCCGGATCGCCCGCGAGCGCGACGTGCAGGTGATGATCGAGGGACCCGGCCACGTGCCGATGAACAAGATCAAGGAGAACATGGACCTCCAGCAGGAGATCTGCGACGAGGCGCCGTTCTACACGCTGGGCCCGCTGACCACGGACGTCGCCCCCGGCTACGACCACATCACCTCCGGCATCGGCGCCGCGATGATCGCCTGGTGGGGCACCGCGATGCTCTGCTACGTCACGCCCAAGGAGCACCTGGGCCTGCCCAACCGCGACGACGTCAAGACCGGCGTGATCACCTACAAGATCGCCGCGCACGCCGCCGACCTGGCCAAGGGCCACCCCGGCGCGCAGGCCTGGGACGACGCGCTCTCCGACGCCCGCTTCGAGTTCCGCTGGGAGGACCAGTTCAACCTGGCCCTCGACCCGGAGACCGCGCGCGCCTTCCACGACGAGACGCTGCCGGCCGAACCCGCGAAGACCGCGCACTTCTGTTCGATGTGCGGACCGAAGTTCTGCAGCATGAAGATCAGCCAGAAGATCCGTGCGGAGCACGGCGAGGGCTCCACCGCCGTCGTCGGCGAGTTCGACGCGGAGGCGCTGGCCGGAATGGCCGCGAAGTCGGAGGAGTTCGCGCAGTCGGGCAACCGGGTCTACCTGCCGTTGGCGGACTGACCGGGTCGCCGGGCCCCCGGGCCCGGCTCGCGCGCGCGGCTCTGGGGGGTGGAGGGGGCTCTCCAGCGCCGCGCGTGTGAGGTTTCGGCAGCTTTCTTTGCCGGTGGTGTACTGACTCGTCGTCTCATCAGTTGGCAGGATGGGTGCATGTCAGATGAGCACATGTCAGACGAGCTGATGACCCCGCGGCGCCTTGCCGACGACTACGTGGAGCGGTTGGCCGCGCTGGACCCGATGACCGCGGTGTGGCTGGGGCTGAATCCGGGCGACGACCGGCAGCCGGACCTCTCGCCCCAGGGGTACGACGCCCGCGCCGAACTGGCCGCCGGGACGCTCGCGGCGCTGGACCGCCTGGAGAAGCTGCCGCACCGGTGGCAGGGGCCGGACCGGGACTGCGCGCGGCTGCTGCGCGAGCGGCTCGGCGCCGAGCTGGCCGGGCACGCGGCCGGTGACCACTTCCGGCAGGTGCGCAACATCAACTCGCCGCTGATCCAGCTGCGCTCCATCTTCGCGATGATGCCCACCGACAGCGAGCAGGACTGGCAGGTGGTGGCCGGGCGGCTGGCCCACCTGCCCGGCGCACTCGAGCAGTACCGCACCACCCTGGCCGAGGGGATGTCCCGCGGACTGCTCTCCGCCCCGCGCCAGGTGACCACGGTGATCGGGCAGCTCGACGCGTGGACCGGGCGCGACGCCGCCGGGGTCGACTGGTTCGCGGACTTCGTGGCGGACGGCTCCGAGCGGCTGCGGCCCCGGCTGGACGGCGCGGCCCGGGCGGCCACGGCGGCCGTCGGCGAGTTCCGGCAGTGGCTGCACGGGACCTACCTGCCGGCCGTCGCCGAGGTGCCGGACGCGGTGGGTCCCGAGCGCTACCGGCGTTCGGCCCGGCTGGCGACCGGATCCGACGTGGACGTGGCCGAGGCGTACGGCTGGGCGTGGGAGGAGTTCCACCGCACGGTCGCCGAGATGCGGGCGGAGTCCGGGCGGGTGCTGCCCGGCGCGAGCATCGCGCAGGCGCGCGAGCACCTCGACGCGCACGGGCACGTGATCGAGGGCGAGGAGGCGATCCGCGTCTGGCTGCAGCAGATCATGGACGAGGCGATCGAGGCCCTGGACGGCGCCCACTTCGACATCAGCGGCCCGCTGCGCCGGGTGGAGTCGCGGATCGCCCCGTCCGGCAGCTCGGCCGCGCCGTACTACGCCGGGCCCAGCCTCGACTTCAGCCGCCCCGGGCGGACCTACCTGCCGACCATGGGCCGCGACAGCTTCCGGACCTGGCGGCTGGTCAGCACCTGGTACCACGAGGGCGTGCCGGGCCACCACCTGCAGCTGGCGCAGTGGGTCGCCAGCGCGGACCGGCTCAGCCGCTACCAGGTCTCGCTCGGCAAGGTCAGCGCCAACGTGGAGGGCTGGGCGCTGTACGCGGAGCGGCTGATGGACGAGCTGGGCTTCCTCACCGACCCCGGGCGGCGCCTGGGCTACCTGGGCAAGCAGCTGATGCGGATCATCCGGGTGATCATCGACACCGGGATGCACCTGGGCCTGGTGATCCCCGCCGACTCGGGCTTCCACCCGGGCGAGCGCTGGACGCCGCAGCTGGCGGACGCGTTCATGGCCGAGTACCTGGCCGGCTCGGCGGCGCACCGCACCAGCGAGATCACCCGCTACCTGGGCTGGCCGGGCCAGGCGATCGGCTACAAGCTCGGCGAGCGGGCCTGGCTGCGCGGCCGCCAGGCCGCCGAGCGGCGCCAGGGCGCGGACTTCGACCTGAAGGCGTGGCACATGAAGGCGCTCGCCCAGGGCTCGTACGGCCTGGACGACCTGCCGGACGCCCTGGCCGTCCTCTGACCCCGTCCGACTCAGGGGGTGCGGCCGGTCAGCTCCCGCCACACCTGCTCGGGGCTCTCGCGCCAGCGGTAGTCGCAGTACGTCCGCAGCTCGCCGTCCCGGTCCGCCAGGGCGGCGAGCGGACCGAGCCGCTGCGCCGCCGGCAGCAGCCGGGGGCGTTCCCAGGGCTCGGCGAGCAGCGCCAGCGGCGGACCGGCGGGCGCGCCGTACCCGAGGGAGAGCACCCAGCACGCCCCGCCCATCCGCGGCACGTACGCGGTGGCGACCAGCGCGGCGAGCTCGGTCAGGGTCGCCGCGTCCGGCAGCGTGCGCTCGGCCGCGTTCGGAGCGGTGGCGTCGTCGCCCATGGCGACACTGGCCCGGGTCAGCAGGATCCGCATGCCGGCGAGCCTAGAGGCCCTGGGGGCCTACGGCTGCCGGCCGGCGAGCACGCGCACGCAGTCCTGCCAGGCGGGTTCGCTGAGCAGGGGGCGCAGGCGGGTGAAGAGGGTGAGCAGCGGGCCGGACCAGCGGGCGTGGAAGGCCGGGTCGTGGCGGGCCAGGTCGAGCTCGTTGGCCGCGGTGATCTCGGCGAGGTGCCGGCGCAGGTGCAGCGCGGGGGTGTGGACGACGCCGGTGAAACGGTCGCGGAAGGCGGCGTCGGGGGCGGCGAGGGTGGGGTAGGAGGCCTTGCGGTCGCACGCGGCGTAGCAGTAGACGCTCTCCTCGGCGGCCGTGCCGATGACGGCGGCCAGCTCGTCGCGTCGCTCCGGCGGGAGCAGCGCGAGGGCGAATCCGTCGGTGCCGTAGAAGGCGTGGCAGAGGCCGGCGAGGCGCAGGTCGCGGTGGGCGCCCCAGCGCGTCAGCTGGTCGGCCACCCGGTCCAGGTGGGCCAGCAGGGTGCCGCCGGGGTGCTCCAGCTCCGTGGCGCCGAGCTCGCGCAGCAGCCGGCGGGCGGCCGACTCCCGGGGGTCCACCGCGGCGGGCTCCGGGACCGGGGCCAGGTCCGGGTCGGGTTCAGGTTCGGGGCGACTTGGCATGACGGCCGGTCAGCTCGCAGTCGTGGCCCGGTCGCCGAGGACGGCGGGCAGGCCGGAGAAGGTGAAGGCGGTCCGGTCGGTGCACTTCAGCGCCAGTTCCAGGCGCTCCAGGTCGTTGGCGTTGAGCTCGGGCAGCGCGTCGGGCGCGAACCAGCCGACGGCCAGCGACTCGTCGTCGTTGACCCGGGCCTCGCCGCCCACCGCCCGGCAGCGGAAGGTGAGTTCGAGGTAGCGCACCTGGTCGCCGTTGGGGTAGGTGATCTCCGGCGAGAGGGTGACGGAGGTCAGCAGTTCGGGGACGGCGACCACGCCGGCCTCCTCGAAGCACTCGCGCACCGCGGTGTCGGCGGGGTGCTCGGCCGGGTCGACGATGCCCCCGATCAGCGACCAGTTGCCGGTGTCGGCGCGCTTGCCCAGCAGCACCCGCCCCTGCTCGTCCAGCGGGACGGCGATGGCGGCGGAGAGCCAGAGCGGGCCGGAGCCGTAGGCCGCGCGCAGTTGGGCGATGAAGTCGGGGGTAGCCATGGGTCGAGCCTAACCGGCCGTGCCCGGCCGGCCGCGGGAAATCCGCGCGCCCGCCGTCGGCCCGCTCTGTTACGGTCGCCCCTGCCGGCCGCGGGACTCCGGTGCGACTTCCGGAACCTGCCTCTGACGCAATGATTCGCAGCTCGCGCCCCCATTCCCCGGCCGGCTCCCTGACCCCTGCCCGGCCCCTCGCGGGCGCCGGGGGACCCCGGAAGGCGCGAGCGTGGATGCCGGTACGGACAGCGGCGAGGCCGCCGCGGACCTGATCGCCGCCGACGACGTGCTGCTCTTCGTCAACGCCGCGATCACCGCCACCGGCCAGCGCGAGTTCCACGGCGAGGCGGCCGAGCAGCGCCTCTCGCTGGACTTCCTGCACTCCTACCTACTGGTCAACTACCGCGAGCTGTACGCCGCCACGCTCGCGCTGGACATCAACGACCACAACGCGGCGCTGATCGTGCGCCGGCTGCTGGAGAGCGCGGGCGAGGCCACCGCCGCCGAACGCCGCACCGAGGGCCGGCTGATCGCCCGTCGGCTCGAGGTGCTCCCGCCGCAGCGGGTCTACCGGCTCTTCGGCGCGCTGCGCTCGGCCAAGGTGAACAACCGCCGCACCCGCGCGATCATGCGCGACTGGCTGGCCGCCCGCCCCGACCAGGAGTTGGACGCGGTGAAGTACCGCGGCGCGCTGCGCACCGCGCTGCGGCACGCCCATCTGCCCACCGCCGAACCGGAGGTGGGGGACTTCCTCTTCCGGATCAAGCGCCGCCCGCACTACCGGGCGCCGCTGCTGGACGCCTGGCGCCGGGCGCACTACGAGCAGGCCGCGCTCTACCAGTTGCCGTACACGGTCGCCGAGGGCTTCGCGGCCAAGCACGGGGTGCCGCGCGGGGAGTTCCTGGAGCGGATCGCCCCGCGGCTGACCCGTCTGGAGCGGCTGCGGTTGCAGTCCTCGGCCGCCGGCCACGGCGCCGACGCCGTCCGCACGGAGCTGACGGGGATGCCGCTGACCCGGCTGGCGTCCTACGTGCTCGGCCTGCCGATCGACGAACGCGTCGCGCGCCGGGACGAGTTGACGCGGGCACTGCGGGCGGCGGCGGCTCGCGCGGCCGGTCCGCGGCGCGGCAGCTGGGGCACGGTGGCGGCGGTGCTGGACGACAGCTTCTCCAGCTACGGCTCCGGTGCCAAGCGCCGCCGCCCGCTGGCCGCGGCCCTCGGGGCGCACTACCTGCTGGCCGCGCTGGCCGGCGAGTACCGCGGGTACTGGACGTCGGGGCAGCAGGACCCGCTGCTGGTCCGGCCCTCGGGGCCCACCCCGCTGGGGCGGCGGATCCTGGACGCGCTGGACGGCGCGCCGCAGCGGCTGGTGATCGTCTCCGACGGCTGGGACAACGCGCCGCCCGGGCTGGCCGGTGAGGTGCTGCGGATCTGGCGCACCCGGCTGGACCCGCAGCACCGCACCAGCGTCGTGCACCTCAACCCGGTCTACGACGCGGAGGACTTCGACGTGCGCCGGCTGGCGCCGAGCGTGCCGACCGCCGGCCTGCGCGACGCCGAGGACCTCCCGGTGCTGGCGGAGTTCGCGCAGTTCGCGGAGGGCCGCACGGGACTGGCCGAGCTGCGCGCGCACCTGGCGGCCAGGGTGGCCGCCTTCCTGGCGCAGAGCCCCCGGGAGCACCGATGAACGCCCGGGAAGACCGATGATCACCTGGAAGGACCGATGAGCACCGCCCCCACCGCGCTGGACCTCACCGGCCTGCGCACGGCCCCCGCCCAGCTCTGGGGCGCGATCCGCCTGGTACCGCTGGTGCGCGAGCAGCCGATCACCGACCTGCGACTGCACGAGCGGCTCTACCCCGAGGACGCGGGCCTGGTCGAGCTGGGCCGGCGCGCCTCGTACGCCAGCTACGTGCCGCACGCCTTCGTGGCGGACTGGAGCTCGGACGGCAGCCCGGTGGCCGCCTACGGCAGTTGGCTGGGCGGGCCGGCCGAGCGCGCCGCTCCGCCGTCGATGGACCTGCGGCTGCACCAGCGGCTGGCCCGGCGCGAGAAGCACACCCGGCCGGACGGCGGTACCAGCCGCCGGCGGCTGCGGTTCCTGCCCCTGCACCTGGCGCTGGAGGGCTTCCTGTCGCTGCACTTCGGCGGGCCCACCATCGCCTGGGCCGAGTGGTCCCAGCAGGCCGTCCGGAGCGGGCTGTCACCGCGTGCGGAGGAGGCGCTGCTCGGCGGGCGGGTGCGCGGCCTGGCCGACGCCCTGCGGCACTTCGAGATCCACCCGGGCCAGTGCGGGGTGCTGCTCTACACCGGGGACGCGCTGGCCGCCGCCTTCGTGGTGCCGCACCCGGAGGACTACCGGGCGCTGCACCCGAGCCTGGTGCAGGACCTCTACGGCGAGCTGGTGTACCACTACACCAGCCTGATGCTGCCGCTGGACGACTTCCGGGCCACGATCGCCGGCCCGGGCATCCGCTCGCTGGCCGACCTGCGGGCGGCCGCCGAGGAGCAGGAGAGCGCCTGGGCGCACTTCCACGACGGCACCATGGCAGCGGGCCTGTTGGCGGCCCGGCACACCTTCCGGGCCGTCCACCGGATGGGCCGCTTCACGCTCTCCCGCTTCCTGCCGGAGTTCCGGCTCAAGCAGGAGAACCACCTCGGCGAGACGATCACCGACGAGCACGGCCGGCTCGCCTACCTCAAGACCTTCCGGCTCTCCGAGAACCAGACCCGGCGCGGCCACCTGCTGAGCCGGCTGGCGGCGCACGACTGGCGGCTGTCCGCGACCGCCGCGGAGCTCGGGTGCACCGAGGCGCAGCTGGGCCTGCGGCTGGCCTCGGCGGGCCTGGGTTTCCTGCTGCGCCAGGACGTCCTGGACGGGTTCCGCCGGCAGGCGGGCCCCGCCGGCCGGGGGGCCGGAGGGGGTCCGGGAGCCGCGTAGGGTGGACGGATGGAGCTGATCATCAGTGATGTCACGCCGGACGATCCCGAGTTGGAGCGCGATGTCGCACCGCTGATCCGGCTGCTCCGCCCGGGCCTGACCAGGGCGGACTTCACCGCCTTCGCCTTCGAGGCGCACCGCCAAGGCCTGGTCTTCACCGCCGCCTACGAGCCGCACGGGCGGTGCGTGGCGGTCGCCGCGCACCGGGTGCTGGCGACCAGCCGGGGGCGGCTGCTCTTCGTCGACGACCTGGTCACCGACCCCGAGGCTCGCTCGGGCGGGGTGGGCCGGCGGCTGCTGGTGGAGCTGGAGGAGCGGGCCCGGCAGGCGGGCTGCATCCGCATCGAGCTCGACTCCGGGGTCTCCAACCACGGCGCGCACCGCTTCTACCACGGCCACCGGATGTCCATCGTGGCCTTCCACTTCGCCCACGAGCTGCCGCACGCCTGAGCCGGGCCGGGGGGCCTGCGGCGGTGCCCGCAAACGGATTTCGCGGATCCGTGCGGAGGGCTAGGCTCCGCGGTGTCAGTGACCGCTACCGGGGGAAGGGGCGCGCATGCTGCCCAAGGCCGTGCACTACGTCAACGAGGGCGTCGCCTTCCTGGTCGAGCTGGCCGCGCTCGGCTTCCTCGCCTGGTGGGGCTTCACGGTCGGTGACCAGCTGATCTGGCACCTGCTGCTGGGCCTGGGCGCCCCGCTCGCCGCGGCCGTGCTGTGGGGCCGCTACGCCGCCCCGCGGGCCACGGTGAAGCTGCCGCTGGCGGGTGTCCTGGTGGTGAAGGCGGTGGTCTTCGCGGCCGGGGCGGCGGCGCTGGCGGTGGTGGCGGGACCGCTCTGGGGTGCCGGTTTCGCGGTGTTCGTCCTGGTCAACACCGTTCTGGCCACCCTGGACCGGGAGGCGTTGATGAACCAGGTGCGGGAGCGGTGATCACCGGGCGCTAGGGTGACCCGGCACGCAGGTCGTTCTCCGTGCCGTCGCGGCCGATCCTTCCGCGCCCTAGTCACGCCCAAGAGGCTTCGCATGAAGATACGTCACGCCCTGGTGGCCTCCGCCGTCCTGATCTCCTCCGCCGCGCTGGCAGCCCCTGCCGCGCAGGCGGGGACGTCCGGGGAGAGCACCTCCTTCACCGGTTTCTCCTCGCTGCAGGCCGGTGGCCCGTGGGCCGAGGGGACCGTCACGGTCGCCAACACCTCGGCGGTCGAGGACACCACCAACCACCTGGTCCTCACCCTCGGCGCCGACCAGCTCGCGCTCGACCAGGTGGCGATGCAGTACGCGGACGGCCCGGCCGACAGCTGGAAGCCGCTGGCGCTGAGCGCCGCGGACAGCGGCTCGGTGCAGTACGCGGGTGGCACCGTCGACCTGACCGGTGCCCCGCTCGACCTCAAGCCGGGTGCCAGCCACACCTTCCGGCTGCGGATCCAGCTGCCGCAGACCGCGCAGCAGGAGATCGACCAGGACCTCCAGCTGCGCGGCGTGCTCGCGCCCGACCTGGCGTCGGCGCGCACCTCCAGCACCGCGGCCGGCTACCTCAACCTGAAGGTCGGCGGGCTGGGCGTGCAGGTGGTCGGCCTGCCGGCGCCGATCCCCGCGGACGGCCGGGCGCACCCGTTCCAGGTCAGGATCACCACCGCCAACGGCTTCGACTGGCACCTGGACCGGGCGAGCTTCTTCGTCTGGGCCGGCCAGGGCGTGGGCCAGATGTCGGGCCCCTCGGCCTGCGACGCCGAGATCGACGTGCAGGACCCGGCCACCAAGGCCTGGCACAAGGTCGGCATGCAGGCCGCCGGCTTCGACGGCAACGACGTCGACCTGGTGAAGTGGGCCACCGGCCCGGTCTCCGACCGGGTGGTCAACGCCCGGATCAGCGTGGGCAAGAACTTCAAGGTCAACACGGCGGACAGCACGCTGGGCTTCGGCTACTACCCGGGCGAGGGGCCGAACTACTTCTGGGCCTCCCAGAAGCTCGCCGTCGCCCCGGCCGCCGACGCGCTGGACTGCGTGAACCCGGACGCCCCGGCCCCCGGCGCGAGCGCCGCCCCGGTGGCCGCCACCACGCCGGCCGCGGCGAGTGCCACGCCGAGCGCCGCGCACGGCAGCGCCAAGGCGAGTGCCCCGGCCACCGCGAGCCACCAGGCCTCGGCCGCCGCGAGCGGCGGCGGCGAACTGGCCTCCACCGGCTCCAGCGGCACCGGCACGATCGCCGGCCTGGGCGCGGCCCTGCTGGCCGCCGGCGCCGGCGTGATGCTGCTGATGCGCCGCCGCGGCCGTCGGGCCTGACACCGGCAGCGGTGACCGCCCGCTCCCCCGGGGCCCCCCCCGGGGGGGGGGGGCCCCCCCGCACCGCCGCG
>NZ_BAAALF010000085.1:0-12620 GCF_039528135.1 Kitasatospora nipponensis
CGCGGCGGGCCGGCCGGCGGCAGCACCGCGCGGCGCACCCCGCCGGCGCCGCCCGGGGTGCCCGCCGTGCCGGGCGCTCTGCGCTCGTCGCCGGTCATCGGCGGGCGTGGTCGCGGAAGCCGCGGCCCGTCTTGCGGCCCAGGCAGCCGGCCGCGACCAGGTGCTCCAGCAGCGGGGCGGCGGCCAGGCCGGGCTCGCGGAACTCCTGGTGCAGCACCCGCTCGATGGTCAGCGAGACGTCCAGGCCCACCACGTCGAGCAGTTCGAACGGTCCCATCGGGTAGCCGCAGCCCAGCTTCATCGCGGTGTCGATGTCGTCGACCGTGGCGTAGTGCTCCTGCAGCATCCGCACCGCGTCGTTCAGGTAGGGGAAGAGCAGCGCGTTGACGATGAAGCCGGCCCGGTCGCCGCACTCCACGGGGTGCTTGCGCACCGCCGCGCACAGCTCCAGCACGGTCGAGGTGACGTCCGGGGCGGTCAGCACGGTGGAGACCACCTCGACCAGCTTCATGGCCGGCGCCGGGTTGAAGAAGTGCATGCCGATCACGTCCTGCGGGCGCGAGGTCGCGGTGGCGCAGCTGATCACCGGCAGGCTGGAGGTGGTGGTGGCGAGCACCGCGCCGGGCTTGCAGATCTTGTCCAGCGAGGCGAACAGCTCGCGCTTGACGGTCAGGTCCTCGGCCACCGCCTCCAGCACCAGGTCGGCGGTGGCCAGGTCGGCCTGCTGCCCGGTCGGGGTGACCAGGCCCAGCGCGCTGTCGCGCTGCTCGGCGGTGAGCCGGCCCTTGGTCACCGAGCGGTCCAGCGAGCGGGCCAGCTGGGCCTTGGCCCGGTCCGCCTTCTCCTGGCCGCGGGCGACCAGGGTGACGGCGTAACCGGCCTTGGCGAAGACCTCGGCGATGCCGGTGGCCATCGTCCCCGAGCCGCAGACGCCCACCTCGCGCACCGTGCGCCCGGCCACCCGCGCGCTCGCGGCGGCCCCGGCCTCGGCGACCGTGCGGGAGGAGCCCGGCGCCTCGTAGGTGTAGAAGCCGCGCCCGGTCTTGCGGCCCAGCAGGCCGGCCGCGACCAGCTGGCCCAGGATCGGGGCGGGGGCGTGCAGGCGGTCCTTGGACTGCTCGTACATCGCCTCCAGCACGGTGCGCGCGGTGTCCACGCCGATCAGGTCGAGCAGCGCGAGCGGGCCCATCGGCAGGCCGCAGCCCAGCCGCATGGCCGCGTCGATGTCCTCGCGGGTGGCGTAGCGGGACTCGAACATCGCCGCGGCCTGGTTGAGGTAGGCGAAGAGCAGGCCGTTGACCACGAAGCCGGCCCGGTCGCCGGCCGCGACCGGCTCCTTGCCCAGCTCGCGGGCGAAGTCGGCCGCCTGCTCGGCGACCTGCGGGTCGGTCAGCACGGTGCGGACCACCTCGACCAGCTTCATGGCGTGCACCGGGTTGAAGAAGTGCAGGCCCAGCACCCGCTCGGGGCGCGCGGTGGCGGCGGCGATCCGGGTCACCGAGAGCGAGGTGGTGCCGGTGGCGAGGACGGTCTGCGGCGGGCAGATCCGGTCCAGCTCGGCGAAGACCTCCCGCTTGAGCTCCAGCTGCTCGGGGACCTCCTCGACGACCAGGTCGGCCTCGGCGGCGGCCTCCAGCCGGTCGCCCACGGTGATCAGGGCCAGCAGCGCGGCCCGGTCCTCGGCGGTGAGCCGCTCACGCTCGACGGCGTGCGCGGTGGCCGCCTCGATCCGGGCCAGCGCCCGGTCGGCGGCGGCGCCGTCGGCCTCGATGCCGATCACCCGGCGCCCGCTGCGGGCGATGGCGACGGCGATGCCGGCACCCATGGTGCCCAGGCCGACCACGGCGACGGTGGGGAAGGGACGCTCCATTGTCCAGCTCCTAGTCACAGGTCCCCGCGAGCGCGCTGCCGGGCGCGACGGTGCGCACAGGCAGGAGGGTGGGCGCCCGCGGGCGGGAGGGATGACGGTGGCGCGGACGGCCGCGGGGCCGGTCCGCTCCGGCCGTACCGCGGCATCGCCCTGCGCAAAAAAGGATGGAAGCGGCCCTGGGGCGTGATCGCCCGGGACCGGGAAGCGGCACCGGCCGCACGTGTGACGCGCGGCGCCTCGCCGGAGCGGCTCCCGAAGCCCGGCAGTGGTGCGTGCGGTCACTGTAGCGAAGTTACCGCTGGGTAGGGAAGGGTTGTGACGGGGTCGGCTCGGCGGCCGGCCGGCCGCCGAAACGTCAACCCGTGATCGACGGGACCACTCCTGCGGGGAGTTTCGCCCCCCGACCGCAGCGGGCAGCATGGGTCGTATGGGTACGACCGTCGCTGAGGCAGACCACCCCGCCGAGCTGCCCGCCGAGCCGGGCGATGACACCGGGCTGCCCGAACCTGCCGAGGCCGGCCGGTCCGGTGGGTCCGGTGGGTCCGGTGGGTCCGCCGGGGTCGGGCTCGCCGCCGCCGCGCCGCTCACCGCCGAGGCGCGGGCCGAGCGGGCCGCCCGGGCCCGGGCCGCCGCCGCCCGGCTCAGCGCCGAGGGCGTCGACGGCGTGATCCTCAGCTGGGTGGACAACGCCGGGATCACCCGGGTCAAGTCCGTCCCGGTCCGCCGGCTGGAGCACGCCGCGGCCTGGGGCGTCGGCGCCGCCCCCTGCTTCGACGTCTTCCTCGTCGACGACTCGATCACCACCGGCCACCACGTCGGCGGCCCGGTCGGCGACCTGCGCCTGATCCCCGACGTCTCCCGGCTCTGCCGGCTCGCCGCGCAGCCCGGCTGGGCCTGGGCCCCGGCCGACCGCTACGCCCAGGACGGCACCCCGCACCCCGGCTGCCAGCGGCAGTTCACCCGGCGGATGGTCCGCTCCGCCGAGCTGCGCGGGCTGGGCCTGCGGGCCGGCATCGAGGTGGAGTGGGTGGTCGCGCTCGCCGGGCCGCCCGAGCAGCCGCCGGTCCACCCCACCCACGGACCCGCGTACGGCCTGCACCGCCTCGCCGACCTCTCCGACTACCTGCGCGAGCTGCTGCGCGCCCTGGACGAGCAGCGGCTGACCGTGCTGCAGCTCCACCCCGAGTACGCGCCGGGCCAGTTCGAGGTCTCGGTCGCCGCCGAGGACCCGGTGGACGCGGCCGACACCACGGTGCTGCTCCGGCAGACCATCCGCGCGGTGGGCCTGCGGCACGGCCTGCGGACCTCCTTCGCCCCCGCCGTCGAGCCCGACGGCGTCGGCAACGGCGGCCACCTGCACCTCTCGCTCTGGCGCGACGGGCAGAACCTGGGCCAGGGCGGCCCCGGCCGCCACGGGCTGACGGCCGAGGCCGAGTCCTTCCTGGCGGGCGCGCTGGCCGAGCTGCCCGCCCTGCTCACCCTCGGCGCCCCGAGCCCGGCGAGCTACCTGCGCCTGGTGCCGCAGCGCTGGGCCGGCGCCTTCCAGTGCTGGGGCCTGGAGAACCGGGAGGCGGCGCTGCGCCTGATCGCCGGCCCGCCGGGGGAAGGGGCCGGCACCGCCAACGCGGAGTTCAAGTGCTTCGACGCCGCCGCCAACCCCTACCTGGTGATCGGCGCGGTGATCGCCGCCGGCCTGGCCGGCCTGGACGCCCGCCGGGTCCTGCCGCCCGAGGTCCCCACCGACCCGGCCGCGCTGCCCGAGGGCGAGGTCCCGCGGCTGCCCGCCGCCCTGGCGCAGGCGCTGGCCGCGTACCGGACGTCCGGCCTGCTGCGCGAGGCGCTGGGCGGCCCGCTCTACGAGGCCGTGCTGGCGGTCCGGCAGGCCGAGATCGAGCTCTTCGCCGACCACACGCCCGAGCAGCTGGCCGCCGCCACGCGCTGGCGCTACTGATCCCGTGCCGGCAGGCCCATCCCCGAGCCCACGTCCACCCCTCCCGCCGCTGCTCGACCACCACTGCCACAGCGTGCTGGTCGCCGACCTGCCGCCGGAGGCCTTCGGCGACCTGCTCACCGAGTCCGACCGGCCGCCGGCCCCCGGCGCCGGCCCGTTCGTGCGCTTCGACAGCCTGCTCGGCCTGGCCGTGCGCCGCTGGTGCCCACCCGCGCTCGGCCTGCCCGCGCACGCCACCGCGGCCGACTACCTGGCCCGCCGCCGCGCCCTGGGCCCGCCCGAGGCCACCCGGCGGCTGCTCGCCGCCGCAGGCCTGGGCACCCTGCTGGTCGACACCGGTCTGACCTCCGCCGCCGGCCACCCGCTGCTCCCGCTGCCGGAGCTGGCCACCGCGGCCGGTGCGGCCGTGCGCGAGGTGGTCCGCCTGGAGAGCGTCGCCGAGGCGCTGGCGGGCCGCGCGCCGGCCGCCGCCGACTGGCCGGCGGCGCTGCGCGAGGCGCTGGCCGCCGAGCGCACCGCCGCCGACGCCATCGCCGTCAAGTCCGTCCTCGCCTACCGGCACGGCCTCGCCATCCCCGCCGAGCCACCGACCCGCGCGGAGACGGTCCGGGCCGCCGCCCGCCTGCTCGCCGCCGGCCCGCCCGCCCGGCTGACCGACCCGGTGCTGCTGCGCCACCTGCTCCACACCGCCGTCGACCTCTGCGCCCAGCACGCCCCACCGCTGCCGCTCCAGCTCCACACCGGCTTCGGCGACCCCGACCTGACCCTGCACCAGGCCGACCCCGCCCTGCTCACCCCGTTCATCCGCGCCGTCGAGCCCACCGGCGTCCCGCTGGTCCTGCTGCACGCCTACCCGTACCACCGGCAGGCCGGCTACCTCACCCAGGCCTTCCCGCACGTCCACGCCGACACCGGTCTGACCCTGGGCCACACCGGAGCCCGCGCCGCCACCGTCCTGGGCGAGCTGCTCGAACTGGCCCCCTTCGGCAAGGTGCTCTTCTCCACCGACGGCTACGGCCTGCCCGAACTCCACCTGCTGGGCGCCGCCCAGTTCCGCCACGCCCTGTCCACCCTGCTCACCGCCTGGCAGGCCGACGGCGCCTGCACCCCCGCCGACGCCACCCGCCTCGCCCACCTGCTGGCCGCCGACAACGCCCGGGCGCTGTACGGCCTCTGAGGCCCGCGGCGGAGGCAGCCGACCGGTAGGCCGCGTCCCTAAGCGGCGTCGGTGCCCGGGCGGCGCAGGCGGCGGACGGCGGCGCGGGCCCAGGGGCCGGTGAGCAGGCCCAGGGTGAGGCCGATGAGTAGGCCGAAGAGGTTGTCCCAGATGTCCTGGACGTCGCAGGCCCGTCCCAGCGCCGGGAGTTCGCCCTGTAGGAACTCGATCAGGAACGGCAGCGTGGCCGCCGTCAGCCCCGCGACGGCGGCCCGGCGCCGGGTGCCGGCCAGCGCCGCGGTGATGCCGAGCGGCACGAACAGGGCGACGTTCAGGGTGCTCTGAGTGGGGCTCAACAACTCGGAGAGCGGCCTGGGGCCACCGGTCAGTTGGCACCCCGTGGTGTTGTAGCGGGCGTTGTCGGTGATCGAGAACCGGATGTCCGGGAGCAGGGTCAGCGTCACGATCGCACCCAGGGCGAGCAGCAGCAGGAACCCCACCGCGCGGTGGGCCCGCAGCAGTCGGGCCGTCGGCCGGGCGAACAGGGCGGCCAGCGCCAGTGAGCAGAGCACGCCGGGCCAGAAGAGCGGGGTCGCGTTCAGTACGGCTTGGATCATGCCCACAGGGACGCCGGGGCGGGCGGGGGTGGTTCGCCGCGGCGCCCCTGCTGACGCTCTGTTGAGGCGTGGTCGCTTGCGTTGAGTCTTGTGCGCTCCACCACAACAGTGCAATATGCCATTGCACTGATACCTCAGCGTGGCCCGCACTCCACGAAAGTTCCCAGCGGTCGGCCTCCCCTGCCTCCCACCGTGCCGCCGTCGGCCGGTACCACCGGCCCGTTCCGGCACCACCCGCCGTCTTTCCTGGCAACTGCCCATCCGCGCTTGGTAACCCACCCGTCCGCAGCCTGCGGCCCGGGTGCTCCCCCACCAGAAGAAGGACTGTGTCACGTGACCAGACTCAGGCCCGGCCTGTTCCGCCGCAGCAGGCGCGCCCTGCTCGCCGGACTCGTCGTGGCGGTGGCCGGTGCGGGCTTCGTGAGCCCGCTGAACGCCTCCGCCGACCCGCACCCCGCCTCCGACGGCTGGGTCAAGACCGCTGACCACGGCTGGATCCAGGTCAAGCCGGGCACCCCGCTGACCGCCACGGCCAAGAGCGCCGGCAAGGACGCGCCGCACAAGGCCGTGGCCGGCAAGCTCGGCGCGAGCCGGCCGGCACCGGCCGCCGCCACCACCAAGACCGGTGGCCGGGTCACCCCGCAGCTCCAGGACGGCGCCGATCCCGGCACCGGGGACAACGGCGACGGGTACGTCTCCAACCAGTACGACCTGCAGATGACCTACAAGGGCGGCCAGGAGTCGACCGGCGTCGACATCGGCCCGCCGAAGGTCTACCTGGTCGTCTGGGGTTCCCAGTGGGGCACGCCGTCCACCAACGCCGCCGGTGACGTGGTGATGTCGCACGACGCCGACCAGGCCGTGCCGTACCAGCAGGACTTCTTCAAGGGCCTGGGCAGCACCGGCGACACCTGGAGCGGGGTGCTGACGCAGTACTGCGAGGGCATCCAGGCCGGCACCATCCAGTGCCCCTCCAGCGCCGCGCACATCCCCTACCCCAAGGCCGGCAGCGTCTTCGCGGGCGTCTGGGTCGACAACGGCGCCCCGGCCCCGCAGTCGGCCACCGAGCCGCAGCTCGGTGCCGAGGCCGCCGCCGCGGCCGCGCACTTCGGCAACACCACCGAGGCGCAGAACCGCAACGTGCAGTACGTCATCGACTCGCCGCAGGGCACCGACCCCGACACCTGGCGCGAGCTCGGCTACTGCGCCTGGCACGACTTCGAGCGCTCCTCGTACGGCCAACTCGCCTACACCAACATGCCCTACCTGACCGACGTGGCGGGCTGCGGCACCAACTGGTTCGGCGAGAACACCCCGCGCGGCCGCCTGGACGGCTACGGCATCATCGGCGGCCACGAGTACGCCGAGACCCTCACCGACCCCAACACCCCCGGTGGTTGGACCGACGCCACGGGCCAGGAGATCGCCGACAAGTGCGCCTGGATCCCCTACGGCTCCAACGGCGGGCTCTTCTTCGAGAACCTCTCCACCGGCTCGTTCCCGCTGCAGACCCTGTGGTCCAACGAGGAGCACCTCTGCGTCGGCGCCAGCGCCGGCCCGGTCCACACCAACCCGCCGGTCGTGCTGAGCACCATGTGTGACCGCACCGACCCGCCGAACACGCCGGTCTCGATCCCCGCGGTCGCGGTGGACAACACCGGATCCACGGTCAGCTACAGCGCCACCGGCCTGCCGCAGGGGCTGAGCATCAACGCCGCCACCGGCGTCATCACCGGCAGCGCCGCCGCCACGACGGGCTACACGCGGATCACCGTGACCGCCACCGACGCGGCCGGCAAGAGCGCCAGCACCGGCTTCTGGGAGGGCCTGTTCGCCGGCGGCCAGCACGGCTGCGGCGCGATCGAGCAGCTCATCAACCCCGGGTTCGAGAACGGCTCGGCCGACGTCGACCACACCGTGATGACCGACTCCTGGAGCCCGAACGGCTACAACCTGGTCACCCCCTCCAGCCTGCACTCGCCGCACAGCGGCAGCTGGTACGCCTGGCTCGGCCAGAACACCGACCAGGACGACTCGATCACCACCTACGTGAACGACTACCCGGGCTACCAGAACGAGTCGTTCTCGTTCTGGCTGGACACCGAGACCACCAACACCACCAGCACGCCGGACACCCTGTCGCTGGTCGTCATCGACCAGTACACCCAGAAGCCGCTGGGCACCGTGAAGACCTGGAGCAGCAAGGGCGCGGCCGCCGGCTACCAGCAGCAGTCCGTGGACCTGACCCCGTTCCTGAACCAGGTCGGCTGGGGCACCACGCTGGGCGTGCAGCTGGTCGCGCACGAGTCGGGCTCGACCCCGAGCACCGCGTTCCTGATCGACGACGCCTCGGTGCGCGAGTACTGATCCTCGGTACCCGCCCGCCGGCACCACGCACGAAACACCACCGAACGAGTAGGCCGCCCGCCGGTGCCAGCGGCGGGCGGTCCGGTCGTCGGTCCTCCGGTCGTCAGGCCGTTCGGCCGTTCGGCCGTTCGGGCTCAGAGCTCCACGCGGTACTCGACCGTGCCGTCCGTGCCGTCCGTGCCGTCCGCCTCGTCCGGGCCGGCGCCCGGCACCGGCTCCTGGACGACCTCCAGGACCCGGCCCGCCGCGCGCACGTCGGGCAGCACCCGGGCCAGCGCGGCCAGCGTCCCGGCCGGGCCGCGGACCACCAGTCGGGCCACCTCGGCGCGCATCGACAGCTGCGCGGCGCTCTTCGCCCGGCGCACGGCCGTGATCGCCTCGGCCGCCAGCTCCAGCAGCCGCGGATCACCGATCGCGGCCGGCCGCCCGTCCGCCTCGGCTGCCGCCGCGTCCGCTCCGGCCGCGTCCGCTCCGGTCGCCTCGGCCCGTGCCGGCAGGCCCGCCGCCGCGCGCAGCTCCTCGGCCCGCGGCCAGGCGGCCCGGTGCACCGAGCCGTCCTGCCACCAGCTCCAGGCCTCCTCGGTGGCGAACGGCAGGAACGGCGCCAGCAGCCGCAGCAGCACCGACAGCGCCCGGCTGAGCGCCGCCCGCGCCGAGGCCGCCGCCGCCTCGCCGCCCTCCCCGTAGGCGCGGTCCTTGACCAGCTCCAGGTAGTCGTCGCAGAACGCCCAGAAGCAGCGCTCCACGCACTCCAGCGCCCGCGCGTAGTCGTAGCCCTCCAACTGCCCGGTGGCCTCCTCGACCACGCCCGCCAGGTGGGCCAGCAGGGCACGGTCCAGCGGCTCGGTGACCACCGCGTCCGGTGCGCCGGCGCCCAGGCCCAGGACGAACTTCGAGGCGTTGAGGATCTTGATCGCCAGCCGGCGGCCGATCTTCATCTGGCCGACCTCGAAGGCGGTGTCCGTGCCGGGCCGGGCGGTCGCCGCCCAGTACCGGACGGCGTCCGAGCCGTGCTGCTCCAGCAGGTCGAGCGGGGTGACCACGTTCCCCTTCGACTTGGACATCTTCTTG
Organism: Kitasatospora nipponensis; assembly: GCF_039528135.1. Taxonomy (NCBI): domain Bacteria; kingdom Bacillati; phylum Actinomycetota; class Actinomycetes; order Kitasatosporales; family Streptomycetaceae; genus Kitasatospora; species Kitasatospora nipponensis. Next base: position 9,033 of record NZ_BAAALF010000085.1, read on the forward strand.
CGGTCGGGGTCCAGGATCCAGCCGCTGATCGAGGCGTGCCGCCACGGCAGTTCGCCGTGTTCCAGGTCGGCCCGCAGCACGCTGGAGAAGAGCCAGGTGCGGATGATCTCGTGGGCCTGCGGGCGCAGGTCCATCGGGAAGACCCGGCCGAACAGGTCGTCGTCGAAGGACCAGCCGCCGGCGATCTGCGGGGTGAGCGAGGAGGTGGCCCAGGTGTCCATCACGTCCGGGTCGCCGGTGAACCCGCCCGGCACGTCCCGCTGTTCGGCGGTGAAGCCGGGCGGGACCTGGCTGCTCGGGTCGACCGGCAGGGCGGATCCGTCCGGCACGATCGGCTCGCCGACCACCTCGCCCGCCGCGTCCAGCCGGTACCAGAGCGGGACGGGCACGCCGAAGAACCGCTGGCGGCTGATCAGCCAGTCGCCGTTGAGGCCCTCCACCCAGGCCTGGTAGCGGTGCCGCATGTGGTCGGGGTGCCAGGCGAGTTCCTTGCCCCGGTTCAGCAGCTTCTCGCGCAGCGCCTCGTCCCGGCCGCCGTTGCGCAGGTACCACTGCCGGCTGGTGACGATCTCGAGCGGCTTGTCACCCTTCTCGTAGAACTTGACGAGATGGTTGAACGGACGCGGCTCGCCGACCAACGCGTCGGCCTCGCGCAGCAGTTCGACCATCCGCTCGCGGGCGGTGTGCACGGTCGCGCCGGCGAGGCGGGCGTAGGCGGCGCTCGCCGCGGGGGAGTCGAGGCCGGCCGGCGGCTCGGCCAGGAAGCGCCCGTCGCGCCCGAGCACCGAGCGGGTGGCGAGGTCGAGTTCGCGCCACCAGACCACGTCGGTGGTGTCGCCGAACGTGCAGACCATGACCAGTCCGGTGCCCTTCTCCGGATCGGCCAGCCGGTGTGCCAGCACCGGCACCTCGACGCCGAAGACCGGCGTGCGCACGGTGCTGCCGAAGAGTCCCTGGTAGCGGGCGTCCTCGGGGTGCGCGACCAGCGCCACGCACGCCGGCAGCAACTCGGGCCGGGTGGTGGCGATCTCCCGGCGCTGCCCGTCGGCGCCGTCGAAGAGCAGGTGGTGGTAGGCGCTGGGCCGCTCGCGGTCCTCCAGCTCGGCCTGCGCGACGGCGGTGCGGAAGGTGACGTCCCACAGCGTGGGCGCCTCGGAGCGGTACGCCTCGCCGCGCTCCAGGTTGCGCAGGAAGGCCGACTGGGACACCGCGCGGGCCCGGTGACTGATCGTCTGGTAGGTGTGCTGCCAGTCGACCGACAGGCCCAGCCGGCGCCACAGGCTCTCGAAGACCTGCTCGTCCTCGATCGTCAGCTGCTCGCACAGCTCGATGAAGTTCTGCCGGGAGACGGGCAGTTGTTGCTTCCCCGGGTTCTCGGGCGGGGTGAAGTCCGGGTCGTACGGCAGCGACGGCTCGCAGCGGACGCCGAAGTAGTTCTGCACCCGCCGTTCGGTCGGCAGCCCGTTGTCGTCCCACCCCATCGGGTAGAAGACGCTGCGCCCGCGCATCCGCTGGAACCGCGCGATGGCGTCGGTGTGTGTGTACGAGAAGACGTGCCCGACGTGCAGGCTGCCACTGACCGTCGGCGGCGGGGTGTCGATCGAGAAGACCTGTTCCCGCTCGGCCGTTCGGTCGAACGCGTATACGCCCTGCTCGTCCCAGCGGCCGGCCCACTTGGCCTCGAGGCCGTCGAGAGTGGGCTTGTCAGGTGCGCCGGAGGGGGAGAAGGGAGTCGTCATGCATCCTGATACTAGCGAGTCGGCGCAACCGACTTTCCCCTCGCCGGCTCAGCACGGTGTGCCGCGCGGCCAGCTGTACCCGGTGCCGATGCGGTAGGTGCCGGGGGTGGGGGCGGTGAGGCGGATCCAGTCGCCGTCGCGGGTCAGGCAGGCGCCGGCGGGGCCGTGGGCGGTGAGCCAGGGGGACCACGGGATGCGCACGTCGACCGGGCCGGCGGTGGGGACGGTGAGCACCACCTCGGCGGAGCCGGCCCGCTCCACGGTGACCGGCGCCGCGGCGAGCGGGACCGCGTCGGTGAAGCGGAACAGCCGCCAGTTGTCGTCCCGCCAGACCTCCTGGAGGTAGTCGGGCGGCGCGGTGCGCAGCAGCGCCGCCTCCTCGACCCCGCCGGAGTCGACCGGGCCGGTCGGCAGCGCGACGTACGCCACCGACCAACGCCGCAGCCAGTCATGGTAGTTGGTCGGGTCCAGGGTGTGGTCGTAGAAGAACGGGTTGCGCTGGACGTCCAGTTGACGGTTCCAGCCGCGGGCCAGCTCGGCCGCGCGGACCAGTCCCCAGGACTCCCAGTGGTTGAGCATCGGGACGGCCTCGATCCGGGCCCGGTCGGCGTGCAGCCGGTCCAGCTCGGCGATCAGCGCGGTGCCCTGGCCGGCCGGCGAGCGGTCGGGGATCCCGATGATGTCCGCCTTCACCGTCCAGAAGCCACTGGCCACGAAGACGACCAGCAGTGCGGCCAGTTGACGGCGCGAGCGCTTCGGCCGGGCGCAGAGCGCGGCGAGCAGCAGCACCCCGCCGAAGATCAGCGCGAGCCGCTGCACGTTGCCGCCGATCGGCGTGTCGAAGACCCAGGTCAGCACGGAGCCGAGCCCGTAGACCCCGGCGCCGATCCGCACCTCCCGCCAGGACGCGGGGCCGAGCAGCGCCACCGCCAGCGAGCAGAGCAGACAGATCACCACGGTGGAGACCGAGATCGGGTCGACCCCGTCGAAGGGGAAGAGCACCGTCGTGAACAGGACGACCAGCGGCGGCGGCACGGCCAGCGCCCAGCCGGTGCGGCGCCGGCCGGTCAGCAGCATCGCGGCCGCCGCGACCTCGACGAAGAGCCCGGCCACCGGGCTGGACGCGGTGGCGAGCAGCGAGAACGCGGCCACGGCGGCGGTCCGTTGCCACCCGAGGGAGCGCGCGGTCCCCGCGGTGGCGGCTCCCCCCGCCGTGCGGGCCGCCACCAGCGCCGCCAGCCCGAACATGCAGCCGAGCGCGAAGGTGGCCCGCCCGGCCGCCACGTTGCAGGTGAGCGCGAAGGCGCCCCACAGCGCCACCGGCAGCGGCCGGTGCACGCTGGAACGTGTCACCAGCACGGCCAGCAGCGCGGTGGAGACGGTACTGGCCGCCACCGCCGCCGCCGGAACCCCGATCAGCGCCATCAGATACGGCGTCAGCAGGCTGTAGGAGGCCGGGTGGATGCCGCCGTACCAGGCCAGGTCGTACGCCGAGTCGGGGTGCTTCGCCGCGAAGTCGGCCCACGCCCACTGCGCGGCGCTGTCCGCGTTGACGCCGGACAGGTACCGGGCCCACAGCAGGCCCAGCACGAGGGCGAAGGCGGTCGCGATCCAGAGCGTGCCGTTGCCCCGCAGCCGCCTGGGCGGTCCGACGACCAGCGCCGACGGCGCGGCCGACTCGTTCGGGACGAACATCCGTTGCAGAACGCTCATGTGCGCCCGGTCCTCCTCTGGTCCGAACGGGGCGCCGAGCCGGCTCGTGCCGACGTCCCCGACTGCCCGGACAGCCCGGGCGAACCGCCGCGCCGCCCCCCCCGGCTCGGACCGGCGCGGGGGGGAGCGCGGTGGC
>NZ_BAAALF010000085.1:12630-33293 GCF_039528135.1 Kitasatospora nipponensis
CAGCCGGGGCGACCCGCCGCCCCGCCCCGCCGGCGCGGCGCGGACGAGCGGCGGCCGGTCGGGGGTGTGGTCGGTGGACCCACCCGGTGGGCCGCGCCGGAGCACGGTCGGGGCAGGTTTCTCTCTGTGCTGGTGACGTGGTCAGCAGGCGACTCGGTCGCACGGTTCGCCGGTGAGATGTTCAGCCGGCGGGTCGGTCAAGTGACCTGGTGCTGACGGGCGTCGAGTGACGGCGTCTGGTGGCAGACGCCGGGCGATGAGCGCCGGGCGTCGCCGGTGGCGAGGGCCCGTCAGCGGAGTGGCGGCGAGGCCCATCCGGCCCCGCCACTGCTCAGCGCCGCCGGATGGGCCTTTCGTCCGCCGGCGCAGCCTGCGCCGTCGGCTCGCCCTCGCCGATCAAGACTGTCTGACACGAGGGCGCACGGCCCGGTCCGGCGTGTGTGGTGAGCAACGCCGGCCTGCCGCAGCATGGTGGTTCGTCAAAGCGACTGCCTCCCCCGTGTGAACTTCCGGTCCCCCGACGACAACTGCCGCCGGGTCACCGACCTGTGTGTCCGTCGCGGCGGGGCCGCGCCGGGCACAGGAGAAAAGCTAGGTGGTCCGCCCCCCGCCGGTCATCCACCTGACGGTTGATCCTTCGGGTGGAGATCATCCTGTGGTCGTACGTAACCGAAGCGGGCACGACGGACCACCGGGACGATCCCCGCACCGCATGCCGGGCCCCCACCCTGGGCATGTTGGGAGGACCGTGCCCCGGGCGTTACGGGCGCCCGGGACACGGCCTGCTCCGACGACCGGGGCGGGGGCCCGGGCATCGTCACATCGGGAAGTCTGTCAGGGATCCCCGGCGGCGGCGCCGCGAATGGCCGCCAGTCACCGAGACGTTATGAAGTGCCGCTGACCGGTCACGACCGCACGATGGCGGTGCGATCACCGGGTGATCCACCGGTCCGCCGCGCCGTCGTGGAACCCGGGTGCCCGGCCGAGCGGGTTGACGGGTACGGATCCCCTGACCCCCCGCCCGACCGCCCTCCGGGCCCGCTGGTCAGTGCCGTCACCCCGGTCCGCTAGGGTCGCGCTCCGCAGCGGGCGCACAGGCGTGCGCACGAATCCCGGGGTGGTCATGATGCAGCAGCAGGGTCCGGTCGCGACGAGCGAGCGGGAGGCGGTTGCGCCCGGGTATGCGGGGCCGCCGGACGGGACCAACAGGTTCGCCCGCTGGGCGCGCCTGTGCGGGTTGCTGGCCGTGGTGCCGCTGGGCCTGGTCTTCGGGGTGATCGGGCTGGTGCAGGTGCGGCGCAGTGGGCAGCGCGGCAAGGCGGCGGCGGTCACCGGACTGGTCGCCGCGACGGTCTGGGCGCTGCTCTTCCTCAACCTGGCGGACATGTTCACGCCCGCCGTCCAGCGTGACGCGGCCGGCGGGGTCTCGCAGACCCAGGTGAGCAGCGTCTTCGCCCTGCGGGCGGGGGACTGCTTCACCGTGCGCTCCAGGACCGACGACGGTGGGATCGAGTGGGTCGCCCTGGTGCCGTGCGGGCAGGCGCACGAGGGACGGGTCTACGCGACGCCCGCGCTGCCCTACCGCGCCGACGTCCCGGCCGAGACGGCGGCCAGGGCCGCCTGCGACCAGGCGCTGCCCGGTGACACGCCCGCCGACGCCACGGTCAGCTTCCTCTACTCCGACGCCCTCGAGTACAGCGCCGGGCACGGCAAGGCGTCCTGCTTCACGAGGCCCTGACGCGATGACGCCCTGACACGCTGACGCCCTTGCGGCGAGGCGGGCACGGGCCGTATATACCACCAAACTCGGTCATCATGGTGCAAGGTGGCGGGGACAGCGCCAGCAGTCCGCGTCCAGGGAAAGGCTCGCCCGTGCACCCCACCCTCACCTCCGCCGTCCTTGCCGAGCTGCGCAGGCCGCGCCCGTACCCGGCCGTCTCGATCCTGATGCCGACCCACCGGCGCGAGCCGGAGAACGCCCAGGACCCGGTGCGCCTGCGCAACCTGGTGGCCGAGGCGAAGGAGCGGGTGCAGGCCGATCCGCGGGTCTCCCGGGCCGACCGGATCGACCTCGTCGGGCAGCTCGACAAGGCGGTGGCCGAGGTGGACCTGGTGCACGCCGAGGACGGGCTGGTGATCTTCGCCGCGCCGGGGGAGCACCAGGTGTGGACGCTGGGCCGGCCGGTGCCCGCCCGGGTGGTGCTCTCGGACAGCTTCCTGACCCGCAACCTGGTGGCCAGCCAGGCGGCCGAACGGCCCTACTGGGTGCTGGTCGCGGCGGCCGACCACGTGGGCCTGTGGAGCGGCGGCCCGGAGCGGCTGACCGAGCTGACCGGCGGGGGGTTCCCGATGACCCGCAGCCTGGTGGACCCCGACGCCGAGCGCCAGGAGCGGGTCGGCAACCTGCCCAGCACCTTCACCGACGAGCAGACCCGGCACTTCCTGCGCTCCGCCGACACGGCTGCCGGCCTGGTGCTGGACGCCGACCCCCGTCCGCTCTACCTGGTCGGCGAGGCGGAGGCGCTCTCGCTGCTCGCCGACGTCGGCACGCTCGCGCGCCGGGCCACCGCCCAGGTCCCGCACGGCGGTCTGCAGCAGGCCGGGCACGAGGCCCTGCGGCAGACCGTGCGGCCGGCCCTGCTGGCCCACGCCGATGACGAAGTGACGGCATTGCTGGGCGAGTTGGACAAGGCGCGCGGGCGCAAGGGGTTCGCCGCCGGGATCGACGAGGTCTGGCAGAACGTCACCGCCGGCCGGGTCGGACACCTCGCCGTGGAGGAGCAGTACCGGGTGACGGTCCGCGACGACGGCGACCACCTGCTGCCCGCCGAGCCCGGCAGCCCCGGCTCGCGCGACGACATCGTGGACGAGGTCATCGAGCGCGCCCTGGACGCCGGTGCGAAGGTGCAGTTCGTCCCCGACGACCGCCTCGCCGGTCACGGCCGGATCGCCGCCGTGCTGCGCTACTGACGCGGCCGGCCGGCCGGCCCACCGCCGGGGCCGCACGGGTGAGAACCGAGTATCCGTACTCATGCCCCGTCGGGCCCCGGCGGCCACGCTGGACCCATGCAGACCCACCCGCACCCCGCCTACCCGCACCCGAGCTACGCGCACCCGGCCTACCGGCCGCTGCCGACCCGCCGGCGGCTCCCGCTCCACCGCAAGCTGCTGCTGACCGGCGCCGCCCTGCTCGGCGCGCTGCTGGCGGGTGCCCTGCTGCTCTGGGCCTCGGGGCTCTGGATCTTCGTCTGGTGGATGGCCGTCGGCGACTAGGGCCTGTCCGGAGGGCCGGGCCGTGCGTGACCGAGGCGCGCGACGCCTCGTTCTCCGAGTATGGGAGTGGATGACCGGTGACCGAGCAGCCCTCGCGTGCCAGGGCCACCGCGGCGCGCCGCCTGCGCCGACCGGCGTCGCCCGCCAGGCCGGACCGTGTGCGGCAGGGCGCCCCGGCCGCCGCTCCCGAGCCCGCGGCGCGGCAGCGCGACGACCGGACCAGGGCGTTCCTGGAGAAGGCCGCCTACGTCGTGGCCCCCGGGTCGGTCATCGTGGGCCTGCTGTACTACGTCGGCCGGACCTACACGACGTCCTACTACGTCCACTTCGGCGTCCCGACGAGCGACCTGCAACTGTCGCGTGACAGCTACCTGACCGTCAGTCCCGACGCGCTGTTCTTCCCGCTCTGGGTCCTGCTGTGCTGCGCGCTCCTGGCCCTGGCGCTCTTCGCGCTGATCGAGCAGTGGCTGGCGCGGCCGCGCGAGAATCCGCTCTGGCAGCGGGCGTCGGTGGCGGCCGCGGTCGCGGGCGGCCTGCTGCTCCTGCTGGGGTTCCTCGTCTTCGTCCAGCCGCCCTGGTGGTCCCGAAGGGTCCTCTCGCTCCTGGAGCCCGGGTGGCCGCGAACCCTCCTGCCGCCTCTGGTGGTGACGGTCGGTGCCGCGCTCGCCCTGTGGTCGTTGCACCTGTACCAGTGCGGACGGCGACAGCAGGGCGTGCCGATGGCCGGCGAACGGGTCCGGAGCATGGCCGGCGCGGTGCTCATCGGACTGCTGACGCTGTCCCTGTTCTTCTCCCTGGCGCGTTACGCGGACGAGGCCGGGGACGACCAGGCCGCCCGCGACGCGGACTCCGGCTTCCCGGGGCAGGTCAACGTCCTGGTCTACTCGCGCTCGCGCATCACCCAGGACGCCCTCGGCATCACCTTCAAGGAGCTCGCCGACGACGGTGAGCCGTACCGCTACCGGTACAGCGGATTCGTCCTGATCGCGAAGTCCAGCTCCCGCTACTACCTGGTCTCGCACGTCCGCCGCCAGCCCAACGACCTGACCGTGGTGCTGCCGGACGACGGCACCATCCGCATCGAGACGCTCGGCTGAGTCCTAGCCCGCCGTCGCCGTATCCGTGGCCGTATCCGTGGCCGAGGGCGACGTCGTCGGGGGCGGGGTCTCGGTGGAAGTCGACGCTGTCGGGAGCGAAGGCGTCGCGGTCGCTGCCACCCCCAGGCCGGACAACTGCACGCGGTAGTCCGCGTCGGCCGCCGAGGTGTCGACGGTGAGCTCCGCACTGTGGGCGCCGACGGAGGTCGGAGCGAACTCGACCTCGATGGGGCAGGTGGCGTCGCCATGGAGGGTCATTCCGGTACACCCGTTGCCGACCAGCGTGAAGTTCGCCGAGGACAGGTGTGCGGCCCCCACCGTCACCGCGGTCGCGCTGCCGCTCGCGGACGTGGCGGAGCCGGCGGAGAAGGCCAGGGTCGTGACACTCCGCTGGCCGACCTGCGTGGCGGGAAGCCTCGCCTTGGTCGTCGACCCGCCACCCCCGCTGCCCGGGAAGAGCGTCGCGAGCGCCTCCGCAGTCGCCCCGGAGGTCCCCGCGGACGTCGGGTGCGGCTGCGGGTCCGTCCCGCCACCGCAGCCCGCCGTCAGGGCCAGCAGCACCGCGGACGCGGCCACCCGCACCAGCCGGCCCGCACGAACAACGTCCCGTCCACAGGCCACGATCGCCTCCGCCTCGCTACGAATGGCTCCCCAGGGGGAGATGGGTCGTAGTCGAACCCTTGCATGCGGTCGAGGCGCAGCGGCGCCGCATCGTGCCCGCGGCAGGGGTGGCCACCCGAACGGCCGCGCAGGCAGCACTCAGTTCGGCCGCTCGCCACCGCGCAGGTCCGGCACCTGCTGCAGCCAGGCCGGCCGCCCCGCCAGCGTGCGGGCGCTGCGCGCCGCCTCCGTCGCGCGCAGCTGCTGCTCGGTGGCGAAGGAGCGCGGCAGCCACTGCTCGGAGAGCGTCGCCCGCGTCGCCAACTGCCGCACGTACGCCTCGCGCAGCTCGGCCACCGAGTCGAACCCGTCCTCCTCGGGGCTCAGCCACTGCGACGGGACCAGCGCGACCACCTCGCGCAGCAACTCCGGCGTCACCAGCGGCGCGAGCCGGACGTCGGCCGCTTCGACGTCCGGTGCGGAGCCGCCCAGCGCGTGGGCGCTCAGGTCGTACGGCTTGGCCACCGCGGCGCCCGCGCCGGACCAGCGGTGGTGGAAGACCAGCGCGGCGCCGTTGTCGATCAGCCAGAGCCGGCCGTGCCAGACCATCAGGTTGGGGTTGCCGCGGGTCCGGTCGACGTTGGCGGTCAGCGCGTCCAGCCAGACCACCTCGCCGGCCTCCAGCGGATCGACCTTCAGCAGCTCGGGGCGGAAGTCGCGGGCGCCGGGCAGGTAGTCCATGCCCAGGTTGAGGCCGGAGCTGGCCCGCAGCAGGTCCTGGATCTCGGCGTCCGGCTCGTGCGCGCCGACCGCCGGGTCGAAGTCGACCAGCACCAGCTCGGGCACCCGCAGCCCGAGCCGGCGCGCCAGTTCGCCGACGATCACCTCGGCCACCAGCGCCTTGCGTCCCTGCGCGGCGCCGGTGAACTTGACCACGTAGGTGCCCAGGTCGTCCGTCTCGACGATCCCCGGCACCGACCCGCCGGCCCGCAGCGGGTCGAGGTAGCGCAGCGCCCGCACCCGATTCAGCTGATTCACCACACCGGTCACCTTAGTGCTCGGCCGCGTTCGACCTCCTGGGCTTTACCACGCCCGCCCGAGGTCGCCGGAAGTCCGCTGTCAGATCCCGCTGCCGGCCGACACATACCTACTGTGAGCCTGACGCAGGGAGGGCAGGGAGGGCAGGGAGCGGCCTTGGCAGCACAGGAGCAGTTCCGGGCGATGTACGTCGAGCACCATCGAGCGGTGCGTCGCTACGTGCAGCGCCGGGCCCCGGCGGGCGACGTGCCGGACATCACCGCCGAGGTGTTCGCGATCGCCTGGCAGAAGTTCGAGGCGATACCCGCGGGAGCGGTGCTGCCCTGGCTGTACGCGGTGGCCAGGAACACGATCGCCAACGAGCACCGCGGGGCCGCCCGAGCGGCCCGCCTGGCGGCGGCAGTGGCCGACCTCTCGGAGCAGGGCACGCGCGACGTCGGTGACCAGGTGGCGGCCCGGCACGCCGTGTACCAGGCGTGGTCCGCGCTGCGGGCCGACGACCGCGAGCTCCTGGCGCTGATCGGCTGGGAGGGCCTGTCCGTCCGGGACGCCGCCAGGGCGCTGGGGTGTTCGGCCGCCGCCTGTTCGGTGCGACTGCTCCGGGCCCGCGGGCGACTGCGCCGGGCGCTGGACGCGGCGCAGATCCCGGCCGGACAGCACCGGACCAAGACCAAGACCAAGACCATGGGGGTGACATCGTGAGGCTGACCAGGGATGTCAGGAGCCTGATGGCGCCGGCCGATCCGGTCGGCGCCGTACCGCAGGACACCGAGGACGTCGTCGACCGGATCCTGGCGCGACAGGCCACGGGCCCCGACGGCGGTGACGGTGACGCGAGGGGAACGGTGCCGGCTGGCGGACGCTCCCGGCGGAGGGTGACGCTCTCGCTGGCGGCCTCGGCGGCCGTGGTGCTCGGCGCTGCCGCCGCGCTCACCCTTCCCGACGCCGCGCACCCGGCCTACGCGGCGACACCGCCCCCCCTCACCTACCGGCTGACCGCCGGTCAGGCCGACGGCGACGCCGCCGCCGAGCTCGGGGACATCGCCCGGCGCGCCTCCCTGCAGGGCGCAGGCGGTTCCGGGCCGGGTGTGCACCTGCGGTGGAGCGAGTGGGCGCTGTGGACCAGCACCCGCGCCGGCAGCACGTCCTCCCGGGTGGTTCCGGAGGAGCTCGACCTGGTCGGTGGACCGGACGGGGCGACCCTGACCCGGCGGCCGGCGACCGATCGGAAGCCCACCGTCGAGCAGGTCGCCCCGACGCTGGGCAGGGAGCCCACACCGGACACCGCGGACGGGCTCCGGGCCTGGCTCCGGGCCAGGACGCCGGGCATCGACCAGGCGCAGGGGATGTCCGAGGCCGCCCACGACCTGCTGACCGAGCGGGCCCTGACCCCTCCCCAGCGCGCCGCCCTGCTGCGGCTGATCGCCGGCCTGCCCGGCCTGAGCCTCACCGGCACCGTGACCGATCGCGCGGGGCGCCAGGGCGTGGCGTTCTCCGCCGACTCGGCCGCGAGCGGACTGCCCACGCGCTACACCTTCATCGTGGACCCCGACACCGGGCGCGTCCTGGGCCAGGAGGCGACGCTCACGGAGTCGGCCGGCCAGCTCAACGTCCCCGTCCCCTCCGTCGTGACCTACGACACCTACCTGACCTCGGACTTCGCCCCCTGAACGGCGCTCGTGCCCCGGCGGGCGCCGGCGGGCTACTCGTTGCGGGCCATCTCGGGTCCGGTGAGGCGGCTGAGCAGGGGCAGGGTGGCGGTGATCACGCCCAGCGCGACGGCCAGGCCGCCCCCGATCGTCAGGTAGTACGCGGTCCCCGGCGCGCGGACGGAGTAGCCGAACTGCGCCCGCAGGAAGAGCTGCGCGGTCAGGAAGCCGGTCCCGATGGCCACCGTCGCCACGACGACCAGCGGCAGCGCGCTCTCCAGCAGCACGATGCGCCGCAGCACGCCGAGCCGCACGCCGGTCAGCCGCAGCAGGCTGAACGGACGTCGCCGGTCGCTCAGGCCGCCGGCCACGCTCACCGCGAGGCTGCAGCCGGCGATCGGGAAGCTGATCGCGACCACCACGTCGGCCAGCCTCCGGTCGGCGTCCAGGTTCGCGGCCTGCTGGGCGCGGTCCTCGGCGACGGTGATCGCGGGCTGCTCGCCCGGGTAGGCGTTCGCCAGCACGGTCCGGGCCCGCTCGACCGCGGCCGAGGACCCGTCGGTGGCCACCGCGATCTCCTGGACGGGCAGCCCCCGCAGCTGCTCGGCCGAGGTCGTGGTGGCGGGCCAGGTAGCGGGCCAGGGCGGCGTTCCCCGCAGCCCGATGGAGAGGAAGCTGGAGTTGACCCTGGCCGCCTCGGCCCCGGCCGGGCAGGTCCCGAAGGCCGCCGTGGCCGTGAGCTGCGCGCAGTCGGCGAGGCCGCCGCCGAGGCCCGCGTGGGTGCCCCAGGCGTAGGTCGGATCCAGGTGGTTCACGGTGACGCCACGAACGCCCGGGATCGCCCGCAGGCCGGCCAGCACGGCGTCGGGCGGCGTGGCCACCCCGCCGGCCGGGTGCCCGGCGCCGTCGTACCTCTGGTAGCCGCCGACCACGGTGGCGCTGACGATGGGCCCGCCGCGCGGCACGCCGCGCTCGGCGGCCAGGGCGCCGATCACCCCGACGGCGGTGCTGGTGACGCAGAGCGCGAGGACCAGTCCGCTGACCGCGCGGAAGCCCGCTTTGGGGTCGTCCGAGAGCCGGCGGCCGGCGATCAGTGTGGTGGGCCGTCCGGCGCCGCGGGTCATCAGCCGGGCGCCGAGCATGGTCAGCCACGGCCCGGCCAGGACGAGCCCGCCCAGCACCAGGAGGATCCCCGGCAGGAAGACCCGGACCTGGTCGTCGCTGCTCGTGGGCACCCGGCCGATCAGGTACGTGAGTTCCAGCAGGCCGGCGGCCAGTGGGATCACCCGCCAGGCCCGGGGCGGGCGCGGGGTGACCCGCCGGGCGACGCCGAGCGGGGAGATCCGCACCCCGCGCAGGGCGATCCGGGCCGAGACGGCGGCCGCGGCCGGGACGCCGAGCGCGACCAGCACCACGTCCGTGGCCGGGAGCGTCAGGTCGCCGGGGAAGAACAGCGTCCCGGTGAAGTCGATCCTCGCCAGCAGGGGCGCGGCCAGCAGGAAGAGGACGAAGCCGGCGGCGGTGCCGAGCACCGCGGCGGCGGTCGACTCGACCGCCGAGAGGACCGAGATCTGTCGCGGTGTCGCGCCGACCAGCCGCATCGCGGCGAACCGCTGCTCGCGGCGGGTCGCCGAGAGCCGGGTCGCGGTGCCGATCAGGACGAGCACCGGGAAGACCAGCGCGGCGGCCACGACCGAGAGGGTGAGGTCCATGCCGTTGTTGTCGAGGCCGACCAGGCAGGAGGGGTTCCCGCAACTGCCGTCCGAGGCAGTCACGATGGAGGTGACCTGACGGGCGTCGCGGGCGCCGGCGAGTTCGTCGGGCCGGTGGCCGATGACGATCACCAGGGAGTCGGGGCCCGGCAGCGCCGCGTCCCCGATGGTGCCGACCTGGCGGCCCGGGTAGCGGGCGGCCAACTCGTCGGCCGGGGTGGTGGCGAGCAGGCGGCCCAGGGCCGGCGAGGCGTAGAACTCGCCGGGGCCGGGCAGCCGCGGCAGGCCCGGGGGCAGCGGGGAGTGCGGCCCGGTGGCGGCCAGGTCGAGGCGGCCGATCAGCCGGCCCTCGAAGCGGTCGCCGTCCAGGTGCCACCAGAGCGGGTCCACGGTGGAACCGGTGGCCGGCGCCGGTGCCGGTGCGGTTTCGGCCGAGCCGCTGTTGAACCAGGCGCCGCGGCTGTTCTGGGTGCCGATGGCGCCGATGGCCGCCAGCGTGCCCAGCAGCAGGCCGACGCCCAGTGCGACCGCCGCCGCGATGATCGCCAGCCGGGCCGCCGCCTCGCGGCCGCCTCCCACGGTCAGGCGCAGTCCCAGCCGGATCATCGCAGGCTCCGTCCGGCGCCCAGCGGCGCGGCCCGGCCGTCGCGCACGATGACCTCGCGGTCCGCGCAGGCGGCCACCCGGGGTTCGTGGGTGACCACGATGACGGTGGTGCCCTGCTCGCGGGCGGTGCTGACGAGCAGTTCCATCACCTGCTCGCCGGTGAGCGAGTCGAGCGAGCCGGTCGGCTCGTCGGCGAAGAGCACGTCCGGCTCGGCGACCAGGGCCCGGGCCAGCGCCACGCGTTGGGCCTGCCCGCCGGACAGCTCGCCGGACCGGCGGCCCTCCAGGCCCTCCAGGCCGAGCCGTGCGAACCAGGTCCGGGCCCGCGCGAGCGCCGGTGCCCGGCGCGCGCCGGCCAGCAGCAGCGGCAGGGCGACGTTCTCCTCGGCGGTGAGTTCGGGCACCAGCTGGCCGAACTGGAAGACGAACCCGAAGCGGTCGCGCCGCAGCGCGCTGCGCTCGTCCTCCCGCAGGGTGTCGATCCGGCGTCCGTCGAAGTGGATCTCGCCGGAGTCCGGCGTGAGGATCCCGGCCAGGCAGTGCAGCAGGGTCGACTTGCCCGATCCGCTGGGGCCCATGATCGCCAGGATCTCGCCGCGGGCCACCGTCAGGTGCGCGCCGCGCAGCGCCGGTGTCCGGCCGAAGCCCAGCTCGACGTCCCGCGCCTCCACCAGGAGGTCCTCGCCCGGGAGGTCCCCGTGCTTGCCGCCGGCCGTCATGAGCACACCTCCTCGGCGAGCGCGCCGAGCCGGGCGGAGGTGATGTCGATCCACCGCAGGTCCGCCTCCAGGTGGAACATGCCGTGGTCGGCGAGGAGCCGGTCGACCAGCTGGCCGCTGCGCTTGACCTCGGTCAGCTCCCGCATCCGGGCCAGGTGCGCGGCCCGTTGCAGGTCGAGGTAGCTCTCCGCGTCGCGGCCCAGCATCAGGGCCAGCACCACCTTGGTGAACAGCACGGTCTGCAGGTGCGGTTCGGCCTCGACCGGTTCGGTCAGCCAGGTCTCCACGTCGCTGGCGCCGCGCTCGGTGATGACGTAGCGCTTGCGGTCGGGACCGGCCCCGGGCTCGGCCGGTCCGACCACCACCTTGCCGTCCCGGGCGAGCCGGCCGAGGGTCGAGTAGACCTGGCCGATCAGCAGCGGCTTGCCGCGGCCGAAGTAGGTGTCGTAGTCGCGCTTGAGGTCGTAGCCGTGGCTCGACTCGCGTTCGAGTAAGCCCAGGAGGGCGAAGGGAACGGTCATAACCGAGTGTCTACACTGAGTGTGTACACCGCGTCAATCATCCACCGCCGGGGCCCTGTTCGGGCGTCCTCAAGCCGCTGTCCGGCCGGTGGTGGCGGATGTGGTTGGCTTGCCCCATCGCGATCCGCCACCGAAGGAGCAGCTCCATGGCCCAGGTCCACGCCGTCACCGAGCGGACCTACCCCGCCACCCTCGAGCAGGTGTACGAGGCGCTCGCCGACTACGCCGTCGTCCGGCCGAAGCTGCTGCCCGCGCAGTACAGCGAGTACGAGGTCCGCGCCGGGGGGATCGGCGCCGGCACCCAGGTGCACTGGAAGCTCCAGGCCACCGAGAAGCGGGTGCGCGACTGCCTCTTCACGGTCAGCGTCCCGGCGCCCGGCAAGCTGGTCGAGACCGACGCCAACTCCTCGATGGTGATCACCTGGACGGTCGTCGCGGCCGGCGCCGGGCAGACCCGGGTGAGCGTCGAGGCCAGCTGGAAGGGCGCCGGCGGCATCGGCGGCTTCTTCGAGCGCACCTTCGCGCCCAAGGGCCTCAACCGGATCCACGACCAGGTGCTCGCGGCCCTCGCCGACCACCTGAAGTAGCCCACCCCGTCCCCGACCCCCCGCCGGTACACCCGTGCGAGCCGCCAGCCGTACGGGTGGACCGCGTCCACGGGCGAGTGACGGCGGGCGACCGCCGCGCCGCGCCACCCTAGGCTCGCGGCCGTGCATCTGACGATCCTTCATGTCTCCCAGCCGGTCGACGGCGGTGTGGCCCGGGTGGTCACCGACCTGGTCCGCGGGCAGCGCGCCGCCGGACACCGGGTGCTGGTGGCCTGCCCGCCCGAGGGCCGGCTGGCCGGGCAGGTGGCGGCGGCCGGGGCCGAGCCGCTGGACTGGCCGGCCCGTCGCTCGCCCGGCCCGAGCGTGCCGGCCGAGACCGGCCGGCTGGGCCGGCTGGTCCAGGCGGCGGCCCCCGACCTGGTCCACCTGCACAGTGCCAAGGCCGGGCTGGCCGGCCGGCTGGCGGTGCGCGGCCGGCTGCCCACCGTCTTCCAGCCGCACGCCTGGTCGTTCGCCGCCGCGAGCGGCGCGCTGGCCACCGCCAGCACCCGCTGGGAGCGGTACGCCACCCGGTGGGCCACCTCGGTGCTGTGCGTCAGTGAGCAGGAGCGGCTGGACGGCGAGGCGGCCGGCATCGCGGCCGACTTCACGGTGGTCCCCAACGGCGTCGACCTGCGGCACTACGCGCCCGCCGAACGCCGCGCCGCCCGGCTCTCGTTGGGCCTGGACCTGTCCGAGCCGCTGGCGGTCTGCGTGGGCCGGCTCTGCCGCCAGAAGGGGCAGGACGTGCTGCTGGCCAGCTGGCCGGCGGTGCTGCGCCGGGTGCCCACCGCGCGCCTTGCGCTGGTCGGCGGCGGGCCGGACGCCCAGGCGCTGGCCGCCCAGGCACGCGCGCTGCCCGAGCCGTACCGGGTCACCCTGACGGGCGACGTGGCCGACCCGCGCCGCTGGCTGGCGGCCGCCGACCTGGTGGTGCTGCCCTCGCGCTGGGAGGGGATGGCGCTGGCGCCGCTGGAGGCGATGGCGATGGCCCGCCCGGTGCTGCTCAGCGAGGTGCCCGGGGCCCGCGAGCAGCTGCCGCCGGAGCACCGGGCGAGCGCGCTGGTGCCCTCCGGGGACCCGGCCTCGCTGACCGGCGCGCTGGCGCTGGCGCTGTCCGATCCGCTGGAGTGCGCCCGCCGCGGCGCCGAGGCGCGGGCCTGGGTGACGGCCCGGCACGACGTGCGATCGGTGGTCGCCAGGGTGTCCGAGCTCTACCAGAAGTCGATCAACGGCGGCCAGTCGACTCCCCGTGTCCCCGCGCAGATCTGATCGTTTCCCAGAGCGTGAAGACGCGTCAGGAAAAGTACGCCAAGTGGGAAATTCCTACTAATGGGCGGGTGGAATGAAATGGCAAGTCAACTGCCGGAATAGTCACCACCGTTCGGTAATGTCTGATTTTGCCTGCTTCGTTCTTATGGTTGCGACATCCCTGACCAGACGCTTGTCCACATCCGGACGAAGGCCGTTCGCGCGGCAGCAGGTGCTACCCGGACCGCGCCCATGGCGCCGGGCTCGCGGCGCCGGGCACCCGGTCCCGGGAACTCGCCACCAGAGGCACACAGCAGGGGAGTTCGTGCGCTGATGACCATTGACCACGAGAGTGTGCCACGGCCCGGGCGGTCCGCCACCGCCGGCCGCCGGCCCACGACCGAGCTCCTCGACCGGCCCACCCGGCCGGCCCAGTCCCGCTCCGCGCCGCCGCTCGGCCGCCACCGGCGGCGGCTGCGCTCGCGCGCCGCGCTGCCGCTGGGGCTGCTGGTGGTCGACGTGCTGCCCGCCTGCGCCGCCTCCGCCGGCTGCACGGCCGGCCCCGGACACCGGCTGGCGGCCGCCGCCTCGGTCCTGCCGCTCCTGCTGCCGCTCAACCTCGCCGGCGGCCTCTACCGCAGCCGGATGACCCCCTCCGCACTCGACGAACTGCCCGCGCTGGCCGGCCGGGCCGCCGTCGCCCTCGCCTTCGCGGTCACCCTGGCCGGCTGCCTGCCCGGCGGCTGGCCGCTCGGGTGGCCCTCCTGCGGTCCGGCCACCCCACCGCACCTGCTCACCCTGCTCGCCGTGCTGGCCCTGACCGCGACGCTGGGCCGCGCCGGGCTCTACGGCCTGCTGCGCCGGGTCCGCCGCCGCCGGCCGGACCCGGTGCTGCTGCTCGGCGCCGGCCCGCTCGGCCAGCGGGTGGCCACCGCGCTGCGCGAGCATCCCGAGTACGGGCTGCACCCGGTCGGCTACCTCGACCCCGACCCGGTCCTGCTGTCCGGTGACTCGCCGCTGCCGGTGCTCGGCGGGCGCGAGGTGCTGGAACGCGAGATCCGCCGGCACGGCGTGCGCCGGCTGATCGCCACCGCCGGCGCCGCCGACGAGCAGGAGACCGCGAGCACGCTGCGCGAGGCGGTCCGCCTCGGCTGCCAGGTCTGGCTGGTCCCCGCGCTGCGCGAGCACGGCTCGCTGGAGCCCGCCGGGCGGCGCACCGCCGACCACCTCTGGGGCTACCCCTGCCTGCGGCTGGACCGCCCGGCGATGCGCCGACCCGGCTGGGCCGTCAAGCGCGCGCTGGACGTCACCGCCGCGGGCCTGGGCCTGCTGGCGCTCGCCCCGGTGCTGGCCGCCTGCGCCTTCGCGGTGCGCTGGGACACCGGCCCCGGCGTGCTCTTCCGCCAGCAGCGCACCGGACTCGACGGCCGGGTCTTCACCGTCCTGAAGTTCCGCACCCTGCGACCCAGCAACGAGCACGAGTCGGCGACCCGCTGGAACATCTCCCAGGACCACCGGATGGGCGCGGTCGGCCGCCTGCTGCGCCGCAGCTCGCTGGACGAGCTGCCGCAGCTGTGGAACGTGCTGCGCGGCGACATGAGCCTGGTCGGCCCGCGCCCCGAACGGCCCTACTTCGTCATGCGGTTCAGCCAGGCCTACCCCGAGTACGCCGACCGCCACCGGGTCCCGGTCGGCCTCACCGGCCTGGCCCAGGTCAACGGCCTGCGCGGGGACACCTCCATCGAGGACCGGGCCCGCTACGACAACCGCTACATCGAGAGCTGGAGCCTCTGGCAGGACGTCAAGATCCTGCTGCGCACCGCCGCGCTGATGCTCCGCCCGGACGGGAGCTGACGCACCGTGGCCCTGACCCTGCCGACCGTCCCGGCCCGCTTAGCGCGACCGTGGCCGTGGCCGCGAGCGTGGCCACGGCCCGCCCTGCCGGCCGCCGGCGCCCTGCTGCGCCGGCCGAGCTGGCTCGCCGCCGCGACCGTCCTGCTGGTCTGCGTGCCCACCGGCGAGAAGGACGTGACGGCCGCCGTCCACGTCACCGCGGCCGACCTGGCCTCGCTGGCGCTGGTCGCCCTCACCGCGCTGGACCTGCTGCGCGGCCGGGCGCAGGGGCTCGGCCGGGCCGCCTGCCTGGTCTTCGCGGGGGTGGTCTGCGCGGCGGCGGCCGCCACCGTCACCTCGATCGACCCGGCCACCAGCCTGACCGGCTTCGTGCGGCTGGTGCAGATCTTCGTGCTGGTCCCGGCCTCGGTGATCTGCGCGCTGCGCGACCGCACCGACCTGCGCCTGGTGCTGGGCGCCTTCGTGCTGGCCGCACTGATCGAAGGCGGGGTCGGCGCCGAGCAGTACCTCACCGGGACCGGCGCCTCCTACACCGGCCAGCCGATCCGCGCGGTCGGCACCTTCGGCGCGCTGGACATCATGGCGATGTCCGGCGTGGTCAGCTTCGGACTGCTCGCCGCCCTCGCGCTGGCGCTGGCGGCGCGGCGCGGCGGCTGGGCCCGGCGCGCGCTCTTCGCCGCCGCGGCCTTCCTGGCCTTCCCGCTCGCGGTCTCCTTCAGCCGTGGCAGCTGGATCGCCACCGCGGTCGGCGCCGTCGCGCTGCTGCTGCGCGCCGACGCCCGGCTCGCGCTGCGCAGCGCGGTGCTCGCACTGGCGGCGGCCGTGGTGCTGGTCGGCGGGCTGGGC
This sequence comes from Kitasatospora nipponensis, assembly GCF_039528135.1. NCBI lineage: Bacteria > Bacillati > Actinomycetota > Actinomycetes > Kitasatosporales > Streptomycetaceae > Kitasatospora > Kitasatospora nipponensis. The sequence continues at coordinate 28,384 of NZ_BAAALF010000085.1, forward strand.
GCGGGCGGCGGCGGGGTCACCGAGCGGCTCAGCAGCATCGGCTCGGTCTCCGGCGGCAACGAGGACCACTCGGTCAGCGACCGCTACGACCTGTGGGCGACCGCCCGGGCGATCTGGGCCGACCACCCGGTCTCCGGCGCCGGCCCCAAGAGCTTCCAGCAACTGCGCGACTCGCACGCGCCGTTGCGGCTCTCCTCGGGCAGCGACGCGGCCGACTCCACCATCGGCTTCGAGCGCGAGCCGCTGCTCTCGCCGCACAACATGTACTTCCTGGTGCTCAGCGAGCAGGGCCTGGTCGGCATGGTGGCGTACGGCGCGCTCTTCCTGGCCCTGCTGCTCGGCTGCCTGCGCCGGGCCGGGGACGCGGCACCGGCCGCCATCGGCCTGCTGGGCTGGGTGCTGGTCGACTTCCTCTACGCGGACATCGGCGGCACCACCACCGTGCTCACCTCGGTGATCCTGGGCGTGGCGGCCTGGTGGGCGCTGCCGTCCGCGGAGGCCCGCGGGTGACCACCAGCCAGAGCCCGCCGGTGGCGGAGGCGCTCGCGGAGCCGCTCAGCGAGCCGCTCAGCGAACCGGTCGCCGAGCCGCTCGCCCCCGAGCACCCGTCCGCCGTCGAGCGGGCGACGGCCGTCGAGCGGGCGGCCGCGGAGGCGGCGGCGCGGCGCAGCGCGTCCTTCCTGGCGCGGGCCTTCACCATCACCGCCGTGCTCAGCGCGGCCGGCTCGGCCCTGGGCCTGCTCCGTGACCTGCTGCTGGCCCGGTTCTTCGGCGCCGACGAGGGCACCGACGCCTTCCTGGTCTCCTGGACGGTGCCGGAGACCGCCGCGCCGCTGCTGATCGAGGACGCCATGGCGTTCCTGATGGTGCCGGCCTTCAGCCTGGCCCTGGTGCTGCGCGAGGAGCGTCCCGACGGTCCGGACCCGGTCCGCCAGCTGACCGCCGCCACGCTGCCCTGGCTGCTGGCGGGCCTGTGCACGCTGGCCGGCGCCACCGCGCTCTGGGCGCCGCAGCTGGTGCAGGCGCTGGCCCCCGGCCTGGCCGAGCCGGCCCTCGCCGTCACCTGCACCCGGATCACCGCCGTCACCGTCCTGCCGTTCGGGGTGGCCGGCTACCTGGGCGCCGCCCTGCGCGCGCACCACCGCTTCACGGCGCCCGCGGCCATCTACGTCGCCTACAACCTGGGCATCCTGGCCGTGCTGACCAGTTGCCACCTGCTGCTGGGGATCCGGGCCGCCGCGCTCGGGGTGGCCTTCGGCAGCCTGCTGATGGCGGGCGTGCTGGTCGGCCCGTTCGTCCGCGCGCTGCGCACCGGCCGCGACGGGCGTCGCAGGCGCGGCGCCACCTGCGCCACCCGAGCCACCCGTGCCACCCGCGCGACCCGCGGCGCCGGCCGCGCCCTGGTGCTGAGCCCGCTCGCGCTGCTGCCGGTGGCGGCCTTCACCCTCACCCGGCAGTCGCAGGTCTTCATCGAGCGCTACCTCGGCTCCGCGCTGCCGGCCGGCACCATCTCGCACCTCAACTACGCCGCCAAGGTCTCCCAGTTGGCGATGACCACGGCCATCCTGATCTGCACGGTGACCTTCCCGCTGGTCGCCCGGGCGCTGGCGGCCGGTGACCTCGACGCGGCCCGCGACCGGGTCGAGAAGGACCTCGGGCAGGCCGCCGCGGTCGTGCTGGCCGGGACGGCGTTCCTGATCGCCTGCGCGCCCGCGGTGGTCTCGCTGCTCTTCCAGCGCGGCGCCTTCAGCCCGCAGGACACCGCCGCCACCGCCCAGGTGATCCAGGTCTACAGCTTCGGGCTGCTGGCGCAGGCGCTGATCGGCGTCATGGTCCGCCCGTTCTTCTCGATGCGCCCGGCCGTGCGCCGGGCCGACGACCCGCGCCCCGAGCGCACCGGACACCAACTGCTCGACTGGTACCCGGTCGGCGCGATGGCGGTGGGCCTGCTGGTCACCACGGTGGTCGGCCTGCTCAGTACCCGCCCGTTCGGCGCGCTGGGCCTGGCGGCCGGCAACGCGGCGGGCATCACCACCACCGCGGTGCTGCTGCTGCGCGGCCTGGCGCTGCGCGGGATCGCGCTGCGGATGCGCCAGGTCCTCGCCGGGCAGTGCCGGCTGATCGTGGCCGCGGGCGGCGCGGCGGCGGCCGGCGCGCTGGTCGCCCGCGCGGTCGCGGCACCGGCGCTCTCCATCGCCGCCGGGGGCGGCAGCGTGCTGGCGGTCTACGCGGGGCTCGGCGCGCTGCTCGGCGCCCGCGAGCTGACCGGGCGGCTGGCCCGGCTGGCCGGCCCGGCGCGCGGTGCGCTGCGGCGGGCGGGGGCCCGTGACATCCCGGAGGAAGGAACGCAGCCCGATGGTCGCTGAACTGACCCGCTCCCCGCGCGTGCCGCGCCAGGGCGCCGCCCCGGGCCGCCGCTACGGCGCGCCCTGGATCCTGATGTACCACTCGGTGGCCGACGAGGAGGAGGACCCCTACCTGCTCACGGTCAGCCCGCAGCGGTTCGCCGCCCAGATGCGCTGGCTGGCCGGGCGCGGCTGGCGGGGGGTGAGCATGCGGGAGCTGCTGGCCGCCCGGGCCGCGGGCCGGCGCGACCGGCTGGTCGGGCTGACCTTCGACGACGGCTACGCCGACTTCGCGCGGCACGTCGTACCGGTGCTGCGGGCGTACGGCTTCACCGCCACCGCGTACGTGGTCGCCGACCGCCTCGGCGGCGACAACGGCTGGGACGCCGAGGGCCCCCGCAAGGCACTGCTCACCGTCGACCAGGTCTGCGAACTGGCCGCCGCCGGCTGGGAGATCGGCTCGCACGGGCTGAGCCACCGGGCGCTGCCGGGCCTGCCCGCCGCGACGCTGGCCGCCGAGGTGCGCGACAGCAGACGGGTGTTGCAGAACCTGGTGGGCAGCCCGATCGGCGGCTTCTGCTACCCGTACGGCGCGGTGGACGAACCCGCCACGCTGGCCGTCGAGGAGGCGGGCTACGACTACGCGGTGGCGATCGGCCACAGCACGCTGGCCGGCCGCTTCGCGCTGCCCCGCTGCTACGTGGGCGACCGCGACGGCGCCTGGCGGCTGCGCGCCAAGCGCGGCCGGCACGGGCTGCGCGACGTGGTCACCGAGCTGCGCCGGGCCGGCGCGCGGGGGGCGAACCGATGAGGGTGCTGCACGTCATCACCGGGCTGGCGGGCGGCGGCGCCGAACAGCAGCTGCTGCTGACCCTGCGCCACCTGCCGCCGGGGATCGACTGCGAGGTGGCGACCCTGACCAACCCCGGGTCGGTGGCGAGCGCGCTGCGCGCCGACGGGGTCACCGTGCACGACCTGCGGATGCGCGGCAACCGCGACCTGGCCGTGCTGCCCCGGCTCACCCGGCTGATCCGGCGCGGCCGCTACGACGTGGTGCACACCCACCTCTACCGGGCCGGCCTGTACGGGCGGCTGGCCGCCCGGCTGGCCGGGGTGCGCACGGTGCTGGCCACCGAGCACTCGCTGCACGCCGGCACCATCGAGGGCCGACCGGTCGGCACCGGGGTCAGGACCCTCTACCTGGCGGCCGAACGGCTGGGCCACACCACGGTCGCGGTCTCCCGGCAGGTGGCCGGCACGCTGGGCGACTGGGGCGTGCCGGCCCAGCGGATCGCCGTGCTGCCCAACGGGATCGACGCCGCGCGCTACGAACTGCTCGCGCTGGAGCGGCTGCTGGTGCGCCAGTCGGTGCGCGACCAGTGCGGCCTGCCGCTCGGCTCCTGGGTGGTGGGGGCGGTGGGACGGCTGGTGCCGGGCAAGCGGTTCGGCGTGCTCGTCGAGGCGCTGGCCGGGCTGCCGCCCGAGCTGGACGCCCGGCTGCTGCTGGTGGGGGAGGGGCCGCAGCGGGCGGCCCTGCGGGCGCTGGCCGCCGACCTGGGCGTGGCCGACCGGCTGCACTGCACCGGTGAGCGCGCCGACCTGCCCGAACTCCTGGCGGCGATGGACGTGCTGGCCGCGCCCTCCGAGCAGGAGACGTTCGGCCTGGCGGTCCTGGAGGGGCTGACGGCCGGCCTGCCGGTCTGCCACAGCGGCTGCCCGGCCCTGGAGGCGCTGCCGGCCGAGGCCGCCCCCGGCGCCCGCAAGATCGCCTCCGACCCGGCCGCCTACCGGGCCGCGCTGCTCGACCTGGCCGCCCACCCGCCGGCGCTCCGCTCGGCCGGCGCCCGCCCGGGCGGCCCGCCGCCGCGGCCGCCGGCCGTGGCGCACTACGACATCACCCGCACGGCCAGCGAACTGGCCGCGCTGTACCAGCGGTTGGGACCGGCCGGCGTGCCGGCCCCGGCCGGGAGGGAAACCTGATGACCGATCGACGCCGATACGTCCGCACCCTGGCCCGGCGCTGGTGGCCGGTGGCCGTGGCCGTCCCGCTCGGCGCGGGCGGCGCGGCCGGCTACGCCGTCGTCACGCCGCCGGTCTACGCCGCCAACTCCTACGTGGTGGTGGTCCCGGAGAGCACCACCGAGCCCGGGGTGGCGGTCAACTTCGCGCAGGCCTACGGGCGCCTCGCCGGCCAGCCGCAGGTGCTGGTGGCGGCCGCGCCCGACTCCGGGCACAGCAGCGCGGAGCTGGCCGGCCTGGTGCACGGCACCACCTCGCCCGACGCGCCGGTGATCGAGATCGACGGCAGCGGCGGCACGCCCGGCGACGCGGTCCGCTCGGCCGACGCGGTGGCCAGGGCGCTGGTCGCCTTCGGCAACACCAGCAGCAAGGAGACCGGGGTCCGGCTGGTCCCGCTGGCGGCCGCGGCCGCGCCCGACAAGCCGACCACGCCGAGCGCGCGGCTGGACGTCGCGGTGGGCGCGGCGGCCGGCGTGCTGGTGGGCTCGCTGGTGATGATGACCCGCCGCAAGCCGCTCGCCGGGCCCGCCGCCGCGGCCGACGGGG
>NZ_BAAALF010000086.1:0-32999 GCF_039528135.1 Kitasatospora nipponensis
ATGCGGGTGGGGATCACGGGCATGTGGAGTTCGACCTCAATCGTGTGGGCGCCTGGTCCCGCGGTGCGGCGGACCTGGTGGGGTCCGGCGGATGGGGGTCGGCGCCGGGGCGGTCACGGGTGGTGACTGCCGGGCGGGAGTTGCGGCGGTGGATCGGGCCACTGCCGTAGCTGGCGACTGAGCCATTGTTAGCCGGGCCGGCGGCCGCCTCCAAGGGGTGTCCGCTACGACGTGGCGTCGTAGCGCGGGGCAGGGAGCGGACCGGCGGGACGCGGTCCGGTGCCCGCCACCCGGACGGATAAACACGGACAAACGAGACTTTTTGGGGTGTTCGTGTCGGTGTGACCTGTGGAAACGCGGGAGGCCCGGCCGTGGGCGTGCTCGTGCGGCAGGGGCGGCCGCCGGGTGGGCGGGCGTGGTGGAGGCGAGGGGGCAGCGGCCTACTAGGAAGGGTAGGAGGCGTCCGGGGCGCGTGAGCACCATCACGGGCCACACCCGTCGGGTCCCCCCGGCAAAGGGATCCAGCTCACACGGCGGTCACTTCCAGTGACCCTCTCGTGTGCGGGCGTCGCGTTGCCGTGCCCGTCGTGCCCGTCGTGCCGGCCGCGCTCGCTGTGCCGACTGTGCCGGCCGTGTCGGCTGTGCCCGTCGTGTCCCTGGTGCCCGTGGTGCTCGTGGTGTCGGCCGTGTCTGCTGGGCCCGCTCGGGCCCGGTTCGGTGCTCGTGTTCTCTGCCGCTGGTTGGGGCTGGCGATGCCGGTTCACTTGCTTGTGGACCGCCCCCGGGGCCTGGGCCCTTGCCCGTTCGGGGCCGGTTCGGTGCTCGCGTTACCTGCCGTCTGGTTGGGGTCGGCGATGTCGGCTTGCCTGTCCGTGAGCCGTCCCCGGGCCGTGGCTCTTGTTCGCTCAGGCCCCAGTGGGCGCTCTGCGCGCGCTGTGGGTGGTGGTGCTGAGCGCGAGCATCGCCGCATCCCGCATCCCGCATCCCGCATCTGGCTGTCGGGCTCGAATGTGGGCCTGTCCTCGGTCCGGTCGGGTGAGGAGGGTGGTGGCAGCCGGGACACGCGCCAGCCGGGGCGGCTGGGGCAGTTGGGTCGGGTCGAGGGGTGCGACCGTCGGCCGGATCGGTCGGGTGGGGGGTCACGGGTCCAGCGAGGCGGTTCTTGCTGTTTGGGGGAGCAGCAGTGGCGTGTGGCGTCGCCGGTGCTGCGACTGCGATGGCTCGCGCAGTTGCCGGCTGCGCAGTGGTCGGGGGCCCGGCTGCGCTCGACAGGCGCGGACGCGTACGAGAGCGGGCCCGGTAGCGCGCGGCGGCCGGCCTGATGCGCTCGGATGTCCTGGCCCGCGTCTTCCCTCGTGTCCGGGCTCGTGCTGGCCGGGGCGGCACGTATGTCCGCGGCCGCGGCTGCCACCGAGCGCGGCGCCGTCGTTGGCGGCGGGGGCGTGCGCCTCCCGGAGCGGGGGGCGCCGGGGTTCCGTGTCGACGCGGTGCGGTGCGGCGAGCCCGCCCCGCCCCGCCCCGCCCCGCCCCGTCCCACTCCGCCCAGCCCAGCCCAGCCTTGCCCCGCTCCGTTTGGGTGTGTGGTGCGGGGGCGGGGGTTGTGTCCGCGCCGCTCGGGGGGGTGTCAGTGGTTGGTGGGGTGTGGGTGTTCGTTGCCGAGTAGTCGGTTGACGAGGGTTTCGGGGTAGCCGGTGGTGGGTGGGTCGATGCCGAAGATGGCGCGTAGGTAGAAGGGCGCGACGAGTTGGTCGAGGATCTGTTCGAGGGGTGGGGGTGTTTCGCCGCGGGTGGTGGCCCGCTCGCGGATCTGTTCGATGGAGTGCATGCGGCGTCGGAAGTGTTGGGCGCGTTCGTCCTGGCTCTGGGTGGTGTTGGGCATGGAGAGGATGACGGCGCGTACCAGGGCGCGTCCTTCGGGGGTGCGGATGCTGGCGGCGCTGGCCTGGGCCCAGGCGAGGAGGTCGCCGCGCAGGGTGCCGGTGTCGTTGAGGGGTGAGGTGCTCTCGAGGCGGGTGGTGACCATGTCGGCCAGGAGGGCGTCGAGGCTGCCCCAGCGTCGGTAGATGCTGGTGTGGTTGACGCCGGCGCGGTGGGCGATGGCGGGGATGGTGAGGTCTTCGCCCTGGGGGTCGCAGAGCAGGTCGATGACGGCCTGGTGGGTGGCGGTGCGGACCTGTTCGGGGCTCTTGCGGGTGCGTGGGGTCGGTGGTGTCGTCGTCACCCCCACATCGTAAGCACAGATGTTTGCTTTATGGCGCCCGGTGGGTCTACAGTCCCTCTCGTAAGCACAGATCAGTGCTTAACGTGTCTGAGGAGAGTGTGGGCGATGAAGCAGCTGCTGTTCCCGAACAACATCCAGTTCTGGTACGAGACCCTGCGGTCGATGAGTCACATCGCTTACGGTGGGGCCGACTTCGGTGAGGTCGTCGCCACCGGTGAGCGCATCGTGGAGGGTGACTACGCGAGCTGGTACACCGAGTGGCTGGCCACCGCGGACCGGGTGTCGGGCGAGGCGCAGAGGGCGTTGGCGGCCGGTCACCGGGTCAGTGCCCGCGACGGGTTCCTGCGGGCCTCGAACTACTACCGCTCCGCGGAGTTCTTCCTGCACGGCCACCCCTGCGACCCGCGTCACGAGCACGCCTACGACCGCAGTGTGGCCTGCTTCCGGGCGGCGGCCGCGTTGTTCACCCCGGTCATCACCCCGGTCGCCATCCCGTACGAGGGCACCACGTTGCCGGGTTACCTGTACCGGGTGGACGATTCGGGGACCCCGCGGCCGACGCTGATCATGCACAACGGCTTCGACGGCACCGCGGAGGAACTGCACTTCTTCGGGGCGATGGCCGGCGTGGAGCGCGGCTACACCGTGCTGGTCTTCGACGGCCCCGGCATGCCCGGTCCGCGCCACCACCAGGACATGGTCTTCCGCCCCGACTGGGAGAACGTTGTCACCCCGGTCGTGGACTTCGCCCAGACCCTCCCGGACGTCGACAACGACCGTATCGCGCTGCTGGGCATCAGCATGGGCGGCATCCTCGCCCCCAGGGCGGCCGCGTTCGAGCACCGCCTGGCCGCGCTGGTCGCCGTCGACGGCCTCTACGACCTGGGCCAGACCTCGGTGCGCAACATCCCCGGCAGCCGCCAGGAGGCCGAGCGGCTCCTGCGCGCGCCGTCGGCGCCCGACCTCGACGCCGCCCTGGAGGCGATCATGGCCAAGGACCCGATCGCGCGGTGGGCGATCAACCACGGCATGTACGTCATGGGCGTCGACACCCCCCGGGCCTTCAACGCCTCCTACCTCGACTACACCCTCGCCGGCGGCATCGCCGAGCAGATCCGGTGCCCCACCCTGGTCTGCGACGCCGAGCAGGACATGTTCTTCAACGGCCAGCCCGAACAGCTCTACGACCACCTCACCTGCCCCAAGACCCTCATGCTCTTCACCGCCGAGGAGGGCGCCGGCGCCCACTGCCACCCCGGTGCGATGCGCCTGACCCAGGCCCGCATCTACGACTGGCTCGACGACACCCTCAAGGCGAGCGCCTGAGGAACCGGCGACCCGACACCCGGCCCCTGAGACCGATGCGCGCAGGTCGCCCCCCGCACCGCCCAGCCACGTCGACCCCGAGAGACACGCCATGACCACCACCACCCGAGCCGACACCCGGACCACCACCCGAGCCGACACCCGGACCACCACCCGAGCCGACACCCGTACCGCGCCGAGCGACCCGCTCCCCACCCCGGGCCTGGAACTGGACGAGGCCGCGGACCGGCATCAGAGAAGGAAGACCACGGCGACCATCGCACCGGCCGGTGCGCACGTCCACGCGAAGCCGAAGGGCGCGCCCGGGCACGGGGGTGTGGACGCGAACGCGTCCATGACGCACCGGCAGATCATGAAGGCGCTCTCGGGCCTGATGGTGGGCCTGTTCGCCGCGCTCCTGTCCTCGACGATCGTGACCAACGCGCTGCCGACGATCATCAAGGACCTCGGCGGCGGTCAGAGCGCCTACACCTGGGTCGTCACGGCAGCGCTGCTCTCGCTGACCGTCTCCGTCCCGCTGTGGGGCAAGCTCGCCGACCTGGTCAGCAAGAAGGCACTGGTCCAGATGTCCCTGGTCATCTACATCGTCGGCTCGGTCATCGCGGGTCTGGCGCAGAGTCCGGCGATGCTGATCGGTGCCCGTGTGGTGCAGGGCCTGGGCGCGGGCGGTCTGACCGCCCTGGTCCAGGTGGTCATGGCGGCGATGATCTCCCCGCGTGAGCGGGGCCGCTACTCCGGTTACACCGGTGCGACCCTCGCCCTGGCCACCGCCGGCGGCCCGCTGCTGGGGGGCGTCATCACCGACACCCACTGGCTCGGCTGGCGCTACTGCCTGTTCGTCGGCATCCCCTTCGCGCTGATCGCGCTGGCCGTCCTGCACAGGACGCTCCACCTGCCCGTCGCCCAGCGGAAGGTCAAGGTCGACTGGAGTGGCGCGTTCCTCATCACCGCGGCCGCCTCGCTGCTGCTGATCTGGGTGACCTTCGCCGACGACACGTACCCGTGGCTGTCCTGGCAGACCTTCACCATGGTCGGCGCCACCGTCCTGCTCACGCTGCTGTTCGTGTTCACCGAGACCCGCGCCACCGACCCGATCATCCCGCTGCGCCTGTTCCGCAACCGCACCATCACGCTCGCCTCGCTCGCCTCGCTGTTCGTCGGTGTCGGCATGTTCTGCGGTTCGGTCTTCTTCTCCCAGTACTTCCAGCTCGCCCGCGACGAGTCACCGACCACCTCCGGCATCATGACCGTCCCGATGATCGCCGGCATGTTCGTCTCCTCCACGCTCTCGGGCCGGTTCATCACCTCCACCGGCCGCTGGAAGGGCTGGCTGGTGGGCGGTGGTGTCTTCCTCACCGCGGGTCTGGGTCTGCTCGGCCTGATGCGCTACGACACCCCCTACTGGCAGGTCGCCCTCTCCATGACCCTGCTCGGGGTCGGGGTGGGCATGATGATGCAGAACCTCGTCCTGTCCGCCCAGAACCAGGTCGGCGCGGGCGACCTCGGCGCCGCCTCCTCCGTGATCACCTTCTTCCGTTCCCTGGGCGGTGCGGGGGGCGTCGCGGTCCTCGGCTCCCTGATGTCCTCCCGTATCGCCCACCACGGCGCCGCCACCATCGGCGACCTCGCCCCCCAGGCACGGGCCGAAGCGGTCCACGCCTCCGCCGGCGGCTCACTGCCCGCCATGAACCAGCTCTCCGCTGCGGTCCGCAGCTGGCTCGAGAGCGCCTACGGTCACGGCATCGCGGACGTCTTCCTCTACGCCGCCCCGTGCGCGCTCCTGGCCCTGCTGTTCTGCCTGTTCATCGAGGAAGCCCCGCTGCGGACCTCCCTCGCACCGGCCCGGCCCGCCGAGAACCAGACCGCGTAACCCCGCCACCGCGCCACCCCGCCACCGGCGCCACCGGCGCCACCGGCGACACCGCGGACACCGGCGGCATCGGCGGGACGGGCACGCGCGCACGGGAGCGGACGGTCCCCGTCACCGTCGACCCCGGAAAGTCGACAGCGCTCCGTCACCGTCCAGGTCACATCGAACGACGCCCTGTGCGGGCGGTCGATCGAAGGGCCGCGCGAGCAACCCGCTCCCTGCGTCCGTCACCCGCTTCCTTTCGTCTGTCACGCCCGGCCGACCTCGGTCGCGCCGCACTCTCAGCGAGGTCCCCCGTGAACCCCATCAGCTCCCAGTCGCCGGTCGAGATCGTGGCGCGGTTGCGTGCCACCTTCCGTACCGGCCGTACCAAGCCCCTGCAGTGGCGCACGGCGCAGTTGCGTGCGCTGCGCGCGATGCTCGTCGAGGGCGGTGAGGATCTGGCCTCCGCCCTTCACGCCGACCTCGGCAAGCCGTCCGGTGACGCGTACCGCACGGAGATCGATTTCACGCTCCGGGAGATCGACCACACCCTGGACCACCTTCACACGTGGCTGGCTCCCGAGGCGGTGGCCATCCCGCCGCAGTTGGGGCGGGACGCATCGGCGTGGACCCAGTACGACCCGCTGGGGGTCGTTCTGATCATCGCCCCGTGGAACTATCCCGCCGGGTTGCTGCTCGCTCCGATGGTCGGCGCGCTGGCTTCGGGGAACGCGGTGGTGGCCAAGCCGAGCGAGCTGGCCCCGGCCACGTCCGCGGCGCTGGCCAGGCTGCTGCCGGCCTACCTCGACACCGCGGCGGTGGCCCTCGTCGAGGGCGCGATCCCCGAGACCACGGCCCTGTTGGCCGAGCACTTCGACCACATCTTCTACACCGGCAACGGCACGGTGGGCCGGATCGTCCTGCGGGCGGCTGCCGAGCACCTCACCCCCGTCACCCTGGAACTGGGCGGCAAGTCCCCGGTCTTCGTCGACCGCGGCACCGATCTCGACGTGGTCGCGCAGCGGCTGGCCCGCGGCAAGTTCCTCAACGCCGGGCAGACCTGCATCGCTCCGGACTACGTGCTGACCGATCCGCAGACCGCCGCCGCCCTCGAGGCCGCCCTGGTGCGCGCCATCGAAGGTCTCTACGGAACCGATCCCGCGACGTGTGGGGAGTACGGACGGATCGTCAACGAGCGGCACTTCGAGCGGCTCACCGCCCTGCTCGGCTCCGGGCGCGTCGTGGTGGGCGGGGGCAGTGACCGCGCGAGCAAGTTCATCGCCCCCACCGTCCTGGCCGACGTCGACCCCGCCTCCCCGGTCATGCGGGAGGAGATCTTCGGCCCCATCCTGCCGATCGTCACCGTGGCCGGCCTGGACGAGGCGATCGATTTCGTCAACGACCGTGACAAGCCGCTCGCCCTGTACGTGTTCACCGAGTCCGACACGACACGGCGCCGCATCGCCGCCGAGACCTCCTGCGGCGGGCTCGGCTACGGCCTGCCCGTGGCCCACGTCATGGTCCTGGACCTGCCGTTCGGCGGCGTGGGCGCAAGCGGCATGGGCAGCTACCACGGCCGGTACTCCATCGAGACCTTCAGCCACCGCAAGGCCGTCCTCGCCAAGCCGCTGGCCTGAGCGGGCGCCCGCTCCCACCGCCCGGTCCCACGGCCCACGCCTGGTGACCGTCGCTGTCCGGGCCACCGCGCACCCCCCGGGCACTCACCCGCGAAGGCCCCGCGGCGGCGAGGAACAGGAACGGACGCGTCGTCGGGTCGGCCCGCGCCCTGCCACCCTCCCTGTTCCGCGTTCCGCGCACCGCGCACCGCGCACGACGTCAGACGAAGACGAAGGAGACCCGATGAAGATCGAAGCCGCGGTGCTGCGCGGTGCCAGTGACCCGTACGTGATCGAGCCGCTCGAGTTGGCGCCCGCGGGCCACGGCCAGGTGCTGGTACGGATCGTGGGAGCGGGGTTCTGCCACACCGACCTCCTGCCCAGGACGCCCGGGTTCATGGCACAGCCGCCCCTGGTCACCGGACACGAAGGCTCCGGGATCGTGGAGGCGGTGGGCCCCGGCGTCACCACCATCGCCCCCGGCGCCCACGTCGTGCTCACCTTCGACTCCTGCGGAACGTGCCACAACTGCCTCGGTGCGCACCCGGCGTACTGCGAGCACTTCCTGCGCCTCAACCTCACCGGCTCCGGCCTCGATGGCACCGGCCCGGTCACCGACCGGCACGGGCACGCGGTTGCGGCCCGTTGGTTCGGTCAGTCGTCGTTCGCGACCCATGTGCTGGCCACCGCACGCAACGTCGTCGAGGTGGACAAGGACCTGCCGCTGGAGGTGCTGGGCCCACTGGGCTGCTCGGTCCAGACGGGCGCCGGTTCGGTCCTGCTCGCCCTGCGGGCCCGGGCGGGCTCCAGCATCGTCGTCTTCGGGGCGGGCGGGGTGGGCCTGTCCGCGATCATGGCCGCCCGGGTTGCCGGGGCCACCACGATCGTGGCCGTCGACCTGCACGAGAACAGGCTGTCCCTGGCCCGCGAACTCGGCGCCACCGCCACGGTACGCGGCGGCGACGACGACATCGTGGAGCAACTGCGCGAACTCACCCGAGGAGGAAGCCAGTACGCCCTGGACACCACCGGGGTCCCCGAAGTCATCACCACCGCCATCGACGCCCTGCGGCCCACGGGTACCGTCGCCCTGGTCGGCGCCCCCTCACAGCCCCTGACCCTTCCTGCCGCCGCCCTGATGCAGGGCAAGAACGTGAAGGGCGTCCTCGAGGGCGACGCCGTGCCCCAACTGTTCATACCGCACCTGCTGGAGCTGTGGCGCCAGGGACGCCTCCCCTTCGACCGGCTCGTGCGAACCTACCCGCTCAGCGCGATCAACGACGCCGAACGGGACGCGGTGAGCGGCACGACCATCAAGCCGGTGCTGCTGCCGGGCAGTTGAGTCCGGCGGCGAACCACCACCGCGCACCCCGCCGCCCGCACCCCGCCGCCCCGACGCCGGGCCGCGCACCGCCCTGGCGATCGGAGGCCACCGGCCCGCAGCAGGCCGGGCTCCGCCCGCAGCAGGCCGGTGAGTCGCAGTCGGTAACGCCCACGGGGAGGCAAGCAGCGTTCCGGCGGACGGGTGTGGACAGGGCTGGACGGTTTCCGGTCACTGTCCGGTCTGGATAGTGGACAGCGGGCCGCGCGAGTCTGTGCGGCATGAAGCTCAGTGCCACACAGAGGGGCCCGGCGCCGTCCGCCGGCCGATCGGGTGCCGTGCTCGCGGCGCTCGCCGCGGGGCAGTTCGTCATCATGGTCGCCACGTCGATCGTGAACGTAGCGTTGCCGTCCATCCGTGCCGGCATGGGGCTGTCGGACAGCGGTACCACCTGGGTGGTCGACGCCTACAGTCTGGCGTTCGGGGCGTTGCTGCTGGCCGCAGGGCGGGTGGCCGACCTGCTCGGCCGTCGCCGGACGCTGATCGTCGCTCTCGCGCTGTTCGCGGGGTCCTCGCTGGCCGCAGGGCTGGCGGCCTCCGCCGGCGCGCTGATCACTGCCCGGGCCGTCCAGGGTGTCGGCGCCGCGGCCATCGCCCCGGCTGCGCTCGCCCTGACCATGGAACTGTTCCCTTCCGGTGTCGGACGGGGCCGGGCACTGGGGGTGTGGGGCGCGGTCTCCGGCGCCGGGGGAGCGTGCGGTGTCCTGTTGGGGGGTGTCCTGGCGCAGGCGTGGGGCTGGACCTGGGTCTTCTACGCCGTCGCCCTGGGGGCCGTAGTGGTGCTGGCCGCCGTGGCGATTTCTGTGCCACCGGCTTCTGCGCCACCGGCGTCGGGCCGCAGGCCCGGGCGGTTCGATCTGCTGGGCACCGTCACCGTCAGCCTTGCCCTGACCTGCCTGGTCTGGGCACTGACCACGGCGCGGGGGGCCGGCTGGAGGGACCCTCGGGTGCCGGGCGCCCTTGTCGGCTCCGTCGTGCTGCTCGCGGCCTTCGTGGTGATCGAGCGTCGTCGTCCCAACGCGCTGGTACCGCCACGGCTGTTGCGCACCGGCCGGCTCGCCGCGGGCAACCTGCTGATGGCGCTGATGGGCTCCGTGTGGATCGCCCTGTTCGTCTTCCTGTCGCTCTACCAGCAGCAGGTGCTGGGAATGACCGCCCTGGACGCGGGTCTTGGCCAACTCCCCTTCGCCATGGCCAACATGCTCGGCTCCACGCTGGCACCGCGGATCTCCCGGCGGATCGGCGCCCGGAGATCCGTGATCGCGGCCCTGCTCACCGAGGCCGGCGGCATGCTGTGGCTGTCCCGGATCGGCGTGCACGGGGGCTACCTCACCGACGTCCTGGGGCCCGTGGTCCTGATCGGCCTCGGCCTGAGCACCGCCTTCGTCCAGGTGACCGCCCTGTCCCTCGAAGGCGTCCCCGCCCAGGACGCCGCTCTGGCCGGGGGACTGGTCAACACCACCCGCCAGATCGGCGGCGTGATCGGCCTGGCCGCTCTGAGCACCCTGGCCAGCTCCATCACCGCACACGCCTCCACCGGCCAGTCCCACCTCGAAGCCGTCACCGCCGGCTATCGCACCGCCTTCGGCGTCTGCGCCGCGGTCCTCGCCACCAGCGCACTGCTCGCGCTGCTCCTCATCCGCCCGGCCGACCACGCCCTGCCGCTCACCGACGCCCAGGGCGCGGGCGAGCACTGCGACGAGGGCGCGACGCCCGCCTTCGGCCAGCCCGCCTTCCACCAGCCCGCCCTCGACCAGCGTGCCGCCGACCGGATCGACACGGTCCTCACCCGCCGCGCCGACACGCGCGACTGACACCGCGCCGGTGGCATCACCGCACCCCACAGCTTGTGGCGCACGGTCTTGACCGTGTGTCGCATGTCCGGCACGAAATCCCACCACCACCACCAAGGAGTACAACCATGTCCGCTTCCGCTTCCGCTTCCGCCAACGCCCTGCTCGCCGAGCCGTGGAAGGCCCTGTGGAACAACGACCTGTCCCTGACCGACAAGATCATCGCGCCTGACTTCGTCGCGCACGCCGCTCCCATCACCGGTTCCGGCGACGACACCGTGCACGGACGTGAGGGCCTCAACGGCTGGGTGGCCGGGATCCACACCATCCTGCACGACCTCGACTTCGAGATCACGGTCGGCCCGATCGCGACGGAGGACTACCTGGTGGTCCGATGGCTCGCCGAGGGCACCTACGCCGGCGGCTTCCCCGGCGCCTCCGAGGAGGCCGTGGGCAACCGCGTCCGTTTCACCGGCACCGACACGCTGCTGGTCAAGGACGGCATGCTCGCCGAGTACTGGGCCAACGCCGACAGCCTGCTGTTCGTCACGCAGCTCGGTGTGCGCGAACTGTCCTGACCGGCTCGCAGTTCCTCTGCCGGGCCCGGCTCGCGCCGCACTGTGACCAGTGCGGCGCGGGCCGGGCCCGGTACCTCCGAAGGTCAGATCGAACCCGACCCGAGAAAGGCGCAGGCCATGACCCTCGCCCCTGTGCTCCTGATCTGCCATGTCACCGCCGCCCTGGTCCTGCTCGCGAGCTTGGTCACCGACTGGATCGGCGTCGCCGGCCTGCGCTCGGCCTGGACCAGCGACCAGGTCCGCGAGCCACTGAGAGCCATCGAGGTCTCCGCGGCGTTCGGTCCCCTGGCCCGCATCACCGTCCTGGCCGCCGGTCTGTGGCTGGCGATCACCGCGTGGTCCTGGCAGGGCTGGATCATCGCCGGCCTGATCGGCTGGAGCGTGCTCGTCGTGCTCGGCGAACCACTCACCGGCAAGGACATGCGCGCCATGGTCAAGGCCGTGAGAGCCGAGGACGGTGCGCTGTCCGCCGACACCCTCGCCCGTGTCCACGACCCCCGACTGTGGTCCTCGGTACTGACACGGACCGGGGTCGTCACGGGTGTCCTCATCTGCATGCTGGACAAACCGGGCTGGATCACCGGCCTGGGCGCCCAACTCGGCGGATACCTCCTCGGCATCGCGGCGGCGAAACTCACGCCGCAGCCCGAGCGGCCGCAGCCCCAGCCACCGCACCCCCAGCCACCGCAGCCCAAGCGGCCGCACCCCCAGCCACCGCAGCCCGAGCCACCGCAGCCCGAGCGGCCGCAGCCCGAGCGGGCACAGGCCGGCCACATCCCCGACCCCAGCCTGTAAAGGACCAGGACCATGTTGCTCGCACTGCGCGTCACAGCCGTGATCCACGCCCTGTCCTTCTTCGCCCAGCCCGTTCTGGCCGGGATGTTCCTGTCGGGACAGGACACGGCGATGGACACCCACCGCGCCAACGCCACGATCGTCACCACCATCGCGCTGGGCATGACCGTCCTGGCCCTCCTGGCCCGGCGCCGGCGCCTGATCGGACGGCAACTGCCCATCCTGCTCACGGCCGTCCTGCTCCTCGAGTACGTCGAGATGGCGATGGGCAGCAGCCACATCCTGTGGGTCCACATCCCCCTGGGGGTCGCCCTGTTCGCGGTGGTCACCCTCACACTCCCGATGATCATGAAGGCCGGCCCGGCCACCGCGGACACCGCCTACGCCCAGGGGCACGCCTCATGACCGCCTCGCGCAGATCCATGCTGAAACTGGCCGCAGGCGCAGGGCTCGCCATGGCCACGACCCCGGCACTGTCCGGCTGCTCGGCCCACTCGGAGCTCAACCCGGGCCAGCTGACCAGCACGGCGAGGCTCCCCGCGCCGTTCACCGTCCCCCTGCCCGTCCCGACACCCATGAAGCCATCGACGACAGGCGCCGGCGGCGACCGCTACGCGATGACGCTGCGTCAGGCCGACGTGGAGATCCTGCCGGGATACCGGACCCGGATCTGGGGATACGACGGCACCTTCCCCGGGCCCTACCTGGAAGCACGCCAGGGCATCGCGACCGCGCTCACCCTCACGAACGCGCTGAGCGTGCCGATCGCCACCCACCTGCACGGCGCGCTGGCCCCGCCCACGGAAGACGGATTCCCCACCGACCTGGTCTACCCGGCCTCACTGGCCGACCTCGCCGACCCGGCGAAGACGGCCGCCATGTCCGACATGCCAGGGATGCCCGGCATGCCCTCGATGGCGGACCCCCTGGCCCGCACCAGCGCACTCACCCGCACCTACACCTTCCCCATGGCCCAGCGGGCGGCGACACTCTGGTACCACGACCACCGCATGGACTTCACCGGCGCGCAGGTGTGGAAGGGCCTGTTCGGGCCCTGCGTCGTACGCGACGAACGCGAAGCCGCGCTGGGACTGCCCTGCGGCCCACGAGAGATCCCACTGATGATCACCGACCGCGCCTTCGACGCGGACGGCCAGCTGATCTACCCCACCTCGGACCCCACCCTTCTCGGCAGGCCGGACATGGCCAAGACCATCGCCGCCGGCGCACAGGGCGACGTCATCCTGGTCAACGGCGCCCCCTGGCCACACCTCGAAGTCGCCGCGGTCCGCTACCGACTGCGGTTCGTCAACGCCTCCAACGCCCGCCGCTACGAACTCACACTCGACGGTCCCGCAGACAGCGCCTTCACACAGGTCGGCAGCGACGGCGGACTGCTGACCACCCCCCTCACCCACCGCACCCTGCACATCTCCCCGGGCGAACGCTTCGACGTCGTCGTGGACTTCTCCCGGTACCCCGTCGGCTCACTCGTCACGCTCCGCAACACCGCGGCCTCGGGAGGCCCGGGCCAGGTCATGCAATTCAAAGTGACCTCGAAAGCCGGCGACGACAGCACGATCCCAACCACCCTGTCCACCATCGAGACCCTCACCCCCACCGGCACACCGCACCGCCTGGTCTTCTCCCGCGGCGCAGACCGATGGCGGATCAACGGCACGACCTTCGACCCCGCAAAGCCCCTGCTGCACCCCCAGTTCGGGGCCGTGGAGGAATGGCGGGTACTGAGCACCGAACGGCACCCCTTCCACCTGCACGGCACACAGTTCCAGGTCCTGGGCCGCAACACGGGCGGACCCGGCGCCTACGACCACGGCTGGAAGGACACCGTCGAACTCTCCCCGGGCACCGAGATCCGCCTGGCCGTCCGATTCGACGCCTACCGCGGCAGATTCCTCGCCCACTGCCACAATCTCGAACACGAGGACATGGGCATGATGGCCACCCTCTCCGTGTCCTGACGACCCCACACCACCCACGCAAACCCACCCATCACAGCCGCTCCCGACGCGAACGCCCCCGACCGCCAGCCGGGCCCGCCCACCACGAACAACGAAGCCCACGCGGCGCCCCCCCCGAGCCGGGGTGGGCGGGAACGCCGTGACAAGCCCACCACCCCCGGGCGGGGCCGCGGGCTTCCACCACGGTCTCGGTCGACTCGACGTCCATACGCTCGCACCACCATGCCGCCGGCGCCCGGCATGCTCCGCCGCCCGCCCTCAAAAGGGGCTCCGTCCAAGCGGTCAAAGTCGCTCGGGTTCGCCTTGTGCGCCGTCGACACCGTCACCCGCGCATGTTCCTCGGGAGTGAGGCGCTGGGCGGCGGCGAGGATCGTCTCGGGGCCGTGCGTGTCGACCAGCTGGACAATCGCCTTCAGATCGGAGCCGGCGCTGTCCTGCTCGACGTACTCCTGCACCTCGCCCCAGGAGGAGAAGAGGAACAGCTCCGGGTGGCTGGTGCTCCTGCCGGCCTGCAGTTCCGTCGCCGCCTGCGCGATCACTGGGTTGGCGTCCTGCGCCTCGTCCAGCAGGACGAAGTCCGCGCCGAGCACTGGGGAGGTCAGCGCCCACATCATCATGTAGTGGTCATGTTCGAACGGTAGTTCCCCGCTCGGGTCCTCGAGGTCCTCCCACGCCTTCACCGCGTACGGCAGCAGCTCGCGAGCGACGAAGTCCTGCCCACCAGTGTCCAGGCCGTTGGCCCAATCCAGATGACGGGCCGTCAGCTGGCGGTCGGTGGTGTAGCAGAACCGGCGCACCATCCCCATCACCAGCCGGGCCTGGTGCTTGACGCTGATCCTCGTGGAATTCACCGGCAGGTCCCGCCCGATCCCGAGCTGCTGCGCGGTCTGCCAGGCCGGCACGCGCGCTGAACGGTTGATCCGCTCCCGGTAGGTGCGGCCCACGCTCTGGAACTCCAACGAGTGCGCGGTGCGGCACTCCACATTCACACCGAACCGCTTCTTCGCGTCCTCCGCGATCGACTTGTCGAACACCACGTACGGGCCGCGCCGCCGTGTCGACTGCCCCATGGAGGTCTTCCCCGTCCCGGCGCCGGCCACCAGGGCCGGGTCACGTCCGCCGCGAACACCTCGCGGGCCGCCTGCTGCTCAGCGGTGGGCTCCAAGGAATTGCGGGTTCCTACCCTGTTGTGGGGGGCAACCGTGCTCCGTACCCCGACAGCGGCTGGTTGTTGTCGGACAGGGCGTGGGCGGTGGGGACGGCAGCGACGTACTCGGCGAACACGGCCACGGCACCCACCTGTTGTTCGAAGGCTCTGGCGCCGGGTCAGGGTCGGGGGAGGGCGGCGAGTTCGGTTTCGGTGGCGATGGTGCGCGGGTGGTGGGGGCCGAAGTGCCGGCGCCAGGCGGTGGCGCAGCGGGTGAGGTGTTCTGTGGCGTCGGTGTGGTGGTGTTGGGCGCCCAGGACGTTGGCGAGGGTGGTGGCGGCTTCCAGGCTGTAGTGGTGATGGGGGCCGTGGTGGGCCTGGGCGGTTTCGACTGCTCGGCGGGCTCGGGGCTCGGCTTCGTCCGGTCGGTCGAGGCCGAGCAGGGTCTGGGCGGTGAGGGTGTGGAGGAGGCTGGTGTGCTCGCCGTCGCGGGCCTGCTGGTGCCTGGCCTCGGTGTCGGCGAGTATCTGGAGGGCTTCCTCGTGGCGGCCTTGGCCCCGCAGGCTACGGGCCAGGCCCATCAGGAGGGTGGTGTCGGCGCCGTGGGTGAGGGCGGCCCGCACCATGGCCTCGGCTTCGTCGTGGTGGCCGGTGCTGTTGAGCGTGAAGGCCCGGGCGCCGCTCACGGCCCCTCGCAGTGGGTCCTCGTCGGCGAGGGCGAGGAGCAGGGCACGGTGCTCGCGCTCGACCAGGTCGTGCTCTGCCAGGAAGGCGAGCTGCTGGAGTCGGTTGACGCGGACCGACAGCAGCACTCTGGCGTCCTCACCGTGGATCGCTGTGGCTGTCGCCAGGAGAGCGGTGTGTTCGTCCACGGCCTCGCGGTGGCGTCCCAGGCGGCCCAGAGCCCGGGCCCGCAGATTCGACGCCTGTAGGCGCAGCCCGTCCGTGGCCGGGTACACGGTCAGGATGATGCGTGCCAGCTCCTCGGCCTGCGCGGGGTGTCCGGAGGCGATCAGCGCGCGAGCCATGTGCAGTCGCACCCCGTTGCTGCACGTGCTTCTGTGCCAAGGGCAACCGGTTGAGTCAGTGGCGCGGCTACACCGAGGCCGGCACCGGCGGCGGCGCCTACGCGCTCGAGTTCGCGCCCAAGGGTGCCCACGGGTGGGCGACGGGGGCGAACCTCGGCCTGCGCCTGAGTAAGGTCATCTACGACCGGGCTCGGCAGGAAAAGCTGTGCGAGGACCTGGTCTGCGGCTTCGTCGCCGTCCTTGACAAGTGTCAGGCGTACGACGTGGCGGTGCAGAACGAGTTCGCGTACCGCTTGGAGGTCGGCATCATCGACTTCGCCACCGCCTGCAAGCACCCGGGCTTCGCCGAGGATGACGAGTGGCGCCTGATCTACCGTCACGAGCCCCAGCTCTACATGTCCCCGCCTGACCTGCAATTCCGCGTCGCACGCGGGACGATCGTGCCCTACGTGGCCCTGCCTCTGCCAGAGCCGGTGGGCGCGCGTGCCGGGCGACCGCTGCCGATCCGCCACATCCAGGTCGGCCCCGGCGGCGACCAGGAGAGCAGCATGGCAGGCCTGCGCTTCTATCTGGACCAGCAGGACGACCTGCCCGACGGCAGCGTCACCGGCTCCGCCACGCCATACCGCTGATCGGCACCCCGGCGGGGAGCCCGATCAGCCTGCGGCACCGAGCCCCGGTCCTGCCCCGGTCTCCCGCTTTCGCGCGGGGGCCGACGGCAGCCGTCCACAGAACTCAGCCTCGACCTGACGGTGCTATCCGCGCCGCCGGCGCTGAGTTTGGTCCAGGACCGGAGCATCCCGCGGTCGGGCGAGAACAAGCCGTTCGGGCGCCGACATCTGGTCTTCACCGTCCACCTGCCGCGCGCCTGCACCAGGTCGTTGCCGCGACCGAGCAGGATGACCTCGACCAGGCGCTGGTGGTGTGGCTGCCGGTGGCCGTGCGCGGCCGGCCTCCACCTTTACCCGGCCGGTGACTTGACCGTCCGACTGAGGTGGTCTTCCCGGGCCCCCACCGACTTTCCGGGTGGGGTGCTAGCGGAGCGCGTTGGCCGGCGACTGGATCAGGACGCAGGTGAACCCGACGCCCAGTCGTCGAGGTCCTCGCAGCGCAGTTCCCGGTTGCCGAAGGCCTCCAGCAGGTCCTCCAGCGGGACAACGCTCGCCCCGGCGTTGGGCTGCGCGACGTGCAGCACCTCGATCCGGCCTTCGCGGACGAACCTGAGCACCGGGGCGAGTTCCGCCGCCAGGTACGCCCGCAGCTCTTCGCCGGCCAGCTCGGACGGCAGATCGTCGAGGATCCCGAACGGTCCGGTCAGCCAACCGCTCATCTCCATGGCCCACACCCGGACCCGCTCCTCGTCCTGCGTCAGGTCCAGCTCATCGATGGTGGGCGGGACACCCGGGGCGTACGCGGCGACGTGCCACCGCCGGTGCCCCGCCTCGGTCGCCCGTAGCGAGAGGTCCGCCGCCTCGGATCCGTTGTTCGGCGTCCAGATCCACGTGGCCGGGTCGGCCACCACCTGCTCCAGCTGCGCGCCCACGAGCTGCGGGCTGTCTTCTCGGACGAACGCGGTGCCGAGCGCCCGGTGCAACGTCAACCACCCGCCCGCGACCAGTCCAAGCGCCGTCGACGCCAACTCGGGCACGCGCGCCGCCTGCCCCTCGGGCGAGGTGTCGCGCCACCTCGGCGCCTCGGGTGAGCCCGCCCAGTGCAGCACCGCCGCGACGTGCTGCGCGGTGCCACGCGGGTGGGTGCCGCCAACGGCGCGGCGGACCAGCACCTGCTCGGTGAGAGTCAGTTCGTCCCAGGTCTTCACGGCAGAGGATCCTCGAAGACTCTCCACAGCCTGACCCCGGACCGGGCAAACCCGGCTCAGCTCGCCGAACCGGCGCAGAGTTACTGGTCAGTTGAGGCCCTGCACCATGTCAGGGACGTGACCTACGGCGAGGACGCCTCGCGAGTCGCACCGGCACCGCACCACGCGCCATGGTCACCATGCGCAGCCTCGCCGTCGGCCTCATCCGCCAGGCCGGCTGGACCGACATCGCCGCCGCGACCGATCACTACCGGGCACACCCCGGCGACGACGCAACCATGCTCGATCTCACCGCCTGAGAACGAATTCGCCCTGGCGAAGGCCTCTCTCTTACTGACGCGTTATCCGTAAATTATTCGACTGCTCCACGATATGCCCAAGGGGTGGCCGGCGCCGCCTGGTACCGAAGCTCGTCGGGGGTGGCGGACACCGATGAGAACTCGACAAGGGCCGTCGCAGGCATTGGTGAAATGCCTGCTTCATGGTCATGTACTTGCCGATTTGCATGTGGGATGCTGCTGCGAGTAGCGGGTGGGCCGGCCATGATGGGTTCACTACGAATTGGATGTGATTTGATGTTCGGGAAAGAGTCAATGCGAGTCGGCGGCCTATCCCGCCAGCTAGAACGCATCAGCCCTGGGCGTGGGGGCGGGAGTTCCGCACGTTCCTCCCTTTGAACCTTTGACTTGATCGGCACCCGCTGGAATACTCTGCAACAACCGGGGATGCGAACATATGTTCGCGCTACGTCGCACTTCATTTGCTTGTCACGCTAACGACAGAGGGAACTCTATGCGCAAGGCTCGCCTCGGCATAATCTCCGCCATCACGATTGTCGGTTTTCTGGGCGGGGTGCAAACGGCATCCGCCACTGACACCTATACATACGTCAAGAGCTGGACTGGTTATTCTGGGCACTGCGCCCTAGGTGTAGATCTACTTCTGAACAACACTGATCACCACAATTATCAGCAGGGACATGCCGTTTCGACCAACGGCGACCATTGCAGTGTCGATCTTTACATGCTCTCTCAGGGGCAACTCTATACGGACCAACACGTTGGCGACACCTGGGGTCCCGCCGTGTGGTCTACCGTTTGGTATGACGGCCCCGGTTTCACCATGCAGTTTTGTGTTGAGGACCTGACTTCACAGGCCGACGGGTTCTGCACCAAGTTCTACTAAGCTTTTCGTTTGTCCGCTGTAGCGATTCGTCGTGGTTTGGTGCCCGTCTTGTCGCCAGGGCGACGTCGTGCAGGCGAAGAGTCCGCTTTGATGCCGGTTCAGGTATCGGATAGGGCTGCGGTGTTCATGGGTCGAGCTCGAACGGGGGCAGGCGCGGCTTCGAGTGCGGTCTGGACCAGTACGAGGTTCGCCGCTACACCGGCTGGATGCGACACATCACCCTGGCCATGCTCGCCCACGCGTTCCTGGCCGCGATGGCCACCGCTGCGGCATCAAAGGGGGCTGCAGAAACGGTTCGCACCCTGGTCGACCTCACCGTGGCAGAGATCCGGCGACTCCTGGCAGCTGGCCGTTCCCCGACCCGCTTCCGCCATGGTGCTCGCCCCGCACTCACGCCCTGAACTGGTCCACCTGGCGCCGACAACGCCAGGCCGTCGCCCGCCGCTGTCACTACCAACGCCGGCTGCACACGATCGAGGGGCGGTCCACAGAAGACCGCCCCTGACGGGCAGCAGCTCACTACACTCACCACGCAGCCTTCTGAACAGGCAAAACGTCGAAGTCCTGCTGGAGTACTGGTACTACAGCGGCACTTGTAGGTGGTGAGGGTAGCCGCGTCGTCGCCAGTGGCTGATCTTGGCTTGGGCCTGGTGGCGGCGGCGGAAGTGAGACCAGGCCAGGATGTGGGCGAGGTCGTCGAGCGGCCGTAGGAGTGCGCGCGCGAGGAGCTTTCGGATCTCGTTGCAGGACAGGCGAATCAGACTGATTTGTCCCGCGTGACTGCCCCCTTTGGGCTCGGGTGGTTGGCCCGGATCACCGCCAGGAGGGCGGCGGCGAGCATCGCCAGCGTTATGTGTCGATACCAGGCCAGCCACTTGCGGACCTCGTACTGGTCCAGGCCGCACTCATTCTTCGCGGTCTCGAAGCACTCCTCGACAGACCAGCGCGCACTCACCGCGGCCATCGCCTCCGCCAGCACGGTCCTCACCGGAGCGTGCACGGGGAAGAACGCGATCTCGGTCGGATCGGCGTCGCTCATGTGATTCACCGTTCCGGTCATTGAATAATCCCCATTGCGGGGCGGCCAGGGCAGTGGGCTTGCCGAATTCAACGCTGCCATTTTGGAGATGAGTCATAAATTGCGTGGAAATGTACTAAGCGCGACAAATGGTTAACGTGGGATTGGCGCCCTGGGGCGAGGTCGCTACCCTTCGGGTCGGTTGCTCAACAAAAGGAGAGATTCCTTGAATGGGAAACTCCGCACCATCCTTATCCCGATTCTTGGCGCGATTGCCCTGGCCGCGATGGGGCCTACATCTTCAGCGCAAGCAGCCAACTCAATCGACGGCAAGGACCCGATCGCGGCGGGATGCGCCGGTGATGCGAGAACCGTTTACAGTGCAGAAGTCAAAAGCGGGAACACCGTCTTCGTGGGCGCGGGTTGAGTTCCGCACCCCGCGCCGACGGCGAATCAGCATCTGAACTCCCGTCAGGCACGGGCTGCCCGCCTCACGGCCGGCGGTCCATGACCCTGAGCGCTTCCCGGACCACGTCTTCGATGACGAGACCCAGTTCCTGGGCGACCTCCAGAGCGCGTCGCATGGACCTGTCCGCAGAATCTTCGTCACCCAACGCCCTGTGCGCCGTGGAGATCCGCACCAGTGTCCTCACCTGGTAGACACGGTTACCGGCGTCCACGGCCACGGCTTCGGCCTGCTGGAAGCCGACCAGCGACTCCTCGACGCGATCCATCAGGTAGCAAGCCTGAGCCATCGTGTCCAACGCGCCGGACTCGCCGATACGGTAGCCGGCCTGCCTGTTCAGCTCGACTGCTTCCCGGGCGTGGTCCAGCGCGAGCTGGTACTGCCCGTTCCTGATGTAGGCCCACGCCAGGGTCCCGTAGCTGGCCGCCAGACTGACGGCGGATCCGCCCTGCCGGGACGCGACGACCGCGGCGCGGGCGTGTTCGAGCTCTTCGACGTGGCGGCCGTCGTCGCCGTGGATGTTCGCCGCCACCCGTTCCACGTGGGCCATCCCAGTCCGGTCATCGAGCTCGCGCCGCAGGTCGCGAGCCTCGTCCAGATGGGCCAGGGCCCCGGTGGAATCGCCCAGCCGCCAACGGGCCTGGGCCGCGTCGCAGTGCGCCTCCGCATGAACGCCCGGATCGCCGGAGCGCCCGGCCGCGACCACTGCCCGCTCCATCAGTTCGGCCAGCAGCTGCCAGTCGCCGCGGCTGTCCAGGAAAAGCGCCACGGCGTCCGCCAAGCGCCAGATGTGGCCGTCGTAGCCGTACCCGGCCGCGACGGCGACGAGACCGGCCAGCGCCGCGCGCTCCGCCAGCTGCCATTCGGCGGCCGGCGCCACGTCGTCGAACGTCTCCGCCACCGCTCGCGGATCGATCTCCTCCAGCGGCACGGCCCGGTACACCGGGTTCATGACGCGATGGGCCGCGGCAGCGGTGTGCACGTAGTGGTCCAGCATCCGGCGCACGGCCCCGGCGCGGTCGCCGGCCTCGTCCACGGCCGCCGCCTGCTCCCCGGCGTAGACGCGGAGCAGGTCGTGGAACGCATACCGCCCGGGGACGGGCTCGGCGACCAGATGCGCACCGACCAGCTCGGTCAGCAGGCTCCGGGCGCGGCGCACCGGCAGCCCGGCCAGGCTCGCGACCGCTGCGACGGATATGTCAGGCCCCGGATGCAGGGCCGTCAGCCGGAACACCCGCGCCGCCTCCGAGCTCAGCTGCCGGTAGGACCAGGAGAACACCGCACGCACGCTGGCCGCGGGGTCGCCGGCATCCAACGCGGTCAGCCGTTCGCCGGTCGCGCGCAGCTGCTCGGTGAAGTCGGCCAGCGGCAGGTGCGAAGCCGTGGCGATGCGGGCGGCGGCGATGTTCAACGCCAGCGGGAGCCGGGCGCACAGCTCGGCGAGGTCCACCACGGCCGCAGGCTCGCAGCCGGCGTGCTGGTCGCCGAGCCTGCGGACCAACAGGGCGACGGCCTCCCCGGGAGTCAGCAGGTCCAGCGGGACCGGCCGTGCCCCGTCCAGGGCGACCAGGCCGGTGAGCCGGTCGCGGCTGGTGACGATCGTCAGGCTGCCCGGAGCCCCGGAGAGCAGGGGCCTGACCTGCTCGGCGTCGCGGGCGTTGTCCAGCACCACCAGAAGCGGCCGACCGGCCGTCAGGCTGCGGAACAGAGCTGTCTGCCCGGTCGGCTCGGACGGGATCCGAGCCGACGACAATCCCAGCGCCCGCAGGAAGCCGCGCAACACCTGCTCCGGGGAGACTGCCGGCCCCGGGCCCGGGTCGAAGCCTCGCAGATCAGCGTACAGACAGCCGTACGGGAACCGTGGCGCGAGCTCGGCAGCCCACTGCACGGCCAGTGCCGTCTTCCCGGCCCCGGCCGTACCGACAATCGTGACCAGACGCGCACCGGCGCCGCCGGCGCCGTCACCGCAGAGGTGGCCGTTCAGGACCGCCAGGACGTCGGCGCGGCCGGTGAAGTACTCGATGCGGGGCGGGAGCTGATTCAGGACGCCGGGCCCTGACGGGGACTCGGCCGAATCCGTGCGCGGATTCGGGGAGACCGTCCCGGCCGCTGCCCCGACAGCGCCGGAACGGGCCACTACAGTCAACGAGGGGTCCGCGGCCAGGATCCGCCGGTGCAACTCCGCCACCGGGGCGGACGGCTCGACACCCAGCTCGCCGACGAGGTTCGCCCGCAGCTGCTGATACACCGCCAGCGCGTCGGCCTGGCGACCCGCGCCGTGCAGAGCGTGCATCAGATGGCCGTGCGCTGCCTCTCGCCAGGGATGCTCCCGCACCAGCGGTGCGAAATCCGCCACCACCTGGTCGTAGCTGCCCAGTCGCAACCGCGCCTGGGCCAGCTGCTCCCAGGCCTGCAGCCTGACCTCCCGCAACTGCTCGATCCCTGCTTCGTCCCTGGCCGGGACCGCGTCGGCCAGGGGATCACCGCGCCACAGCGCCAGTGCCCGGGACAGGGCGTCGGCGGCCGACTGCCACTGTCCGCCCCGCAGCTCCCTGGCCCCGAACAGGCGCAGCTCGTCGAACTCGTGCAGGTCCAGCTCCCCCGGACCCACCTGGATCAGATAGCCGTCCGGTGACCGGCGCACGCGCTCGGCGCCGCCTGCACCGCCGGCATCCAGGAGACGCCGCAGGCGCAGGACGTGGTTCCGCAGAGAGGCCTTCACCGACGCCGGCGGATTCTGGCCCCACAGCGCCTCGACGAGGCGCGCTTCCGCGACCGGCTGCCCGGCATCGACGAGCAGCACACCCAGCAGGCTGCGGACCATCTGCGCGTTCAGCGGGACCCGCTCACCGTCCCGTTCGGCCGTCACCGGTCCCAGCACCCCGAACCTCATGTGCCTCCCAAGCACCCCCGCCGGGCAACCGCCCGGCGTCCGTGCGATGGTATTGGGCCGGAAGCACACTGGGCAAAGACCCGCCACAGATGGTGTGAGTGGGTGTGGTGGTGTCAGCCGGATGGTCAGCAGCGTGTTGACCAAGGAGTGAGGCTGTTGAGCTCGCTCTTTGCTTGCAGATGCCACAGATCATGGCTGTCACAGAGTGACTAATCTGCTGTCATGACACGCTGATCATGCCTAGCACACCAGGACCATGGCTGACATGGGGTTGCTCGTTCCTGTGAGGCTGGCCGTGCTGGGGGAGTGGGCTGGTACCCATGACCGCCACACCCCTGCCTGTGCTGCCCGTTCCCGTCCCGGGGACTGCTCCAGCGCCCGGAACCGGTGGGGATCCGCTGGTGTCGCTGCGCGGGAGCGGGCGCTCGTCCGGCAGGTGGTGGTCAGGCGCCTGCTTGCGCTCGATGAAGCGGGGGAGCTGGCGTCGGTGCATGCGCGGATCGCTGCGCAGACGGCCGGGGTGTCGGTGCGCACGGTGTGGCGCTGGCTGGCTCAGGCCCGGGAGAGGGGCCGTGTGGAGGCGGCTGTGCGCCGCAAGGGGTTCGCGGTCACCGGCGAACTGTGGGACCGGCTGTCCGAGCTGGGCGGCAACGTCGCCGCTCTGCACCAGGAACTGACCGCACGGACCGGGCACGACCCGGTGCCGTCGTTGGGGACGCTGCACCGGGCCGTCCAGCAGGAACGGCAGGCCGGCCGTGTCCTGCCGAACACCCGGCCTGGGCTCGGCCGGGTGGATCCGGCGGTGTATGACCGCGCGCTCGCGCAGCTGGCGCTGCCGGGCACCGTCGATGAGGCCGGCCAGGCCCCGCCCTCCACCGAACCCGCGCCTCCCACCGCACTACCCGACGGCTTTACGAGGGTCGTGCCGCTGGGTGTGCGGTTGTATGTGCCGGGTGCTCACGTGGTGGCGACGCGTCAGCTGGGCGAGGTGACGGAGGCACTCGCGCATACGGTTGCCGCGCGCCAGATCGCCTGTGTCTACGGGGACGCGGGGCAGGGCAAGACCGTCGCGGTCCACCAGGCCCTATCTTTGAGTCCGTAGGAGCCCGCCACTGTGACCATCGAGTACGCCGTCCGACCGGGCATGCTGCCTCCGGAGCGCGCCGACCACTACCTGAACTTGGAAGGCGCCCGCACCGTTGCGACCGGATCGCGTTCCGGGCCCGGCCCACCCCGCGCGACATCCGCCACGAGCTGTTCCGCGCCCTGGGCCTGCCCGGCGAGCCGCCCGGTCGGCCGATCGAGTTCGACACCGTCCTGAAGAGCGCCCTGGCCCGCGGCTTCCACGTCCTGGTCTGCGACGAGGCCCAGTGGATGTCCCGCGAGTGCTTCGAGTACTGGCGCTACCTGTGGGACGACCCTTCAACCGACATCGCAGTCGTCTTCGCCGGCGGCGACGGCTGCGCCAAGGTGCTGCGCCGCGAGCCGATGCTCGCCTCCCGCATCTACATCTGGCAGCACGCCGTCCCGCTCACCCTCCCAGAGGTCCTCAAGGCGATCCCGGCCTTCCACCCGCTGTGGGCAGGCGTCGACCGCGATCTGACCGCCCTGGTCGACAAGCAAGCCGCCCACGGCAACTTCCGCGCCTGGGCCCGCATCACCAAACTCGCCGCAGACGGCCTCGCCGCCCAGGGCCGCACCAGCGTGGACGAGCACCTGCTGCGCCAGGTCTACGGCCGCCTCGGCGTCGGGACGTGACCCCGCACCCGGTGCGCGGTGTCATCACCCTCGCCCTGGACGTCGGCGACGAAGCGGCCTGCACCCGGGCGGCGCTGGCCGCCCACCGGCCGGGCGTCGGCCGGATCACCGTCCACCCGACCCCGGCCGCCGGCCACCCCGAGGACCTCGCCCTCGACGTCCTCGCCGCCCTCGGAAAGCCCTACGCGGCTCCCAGCCCCTGGACCCGCAAGCCGGACCTCCTGTGGGCGGCCGCGGCGGCGTGGATCCACACCCTGCCCGTCTGGCACCTGATCATCCTGCGCGCCCACCTGCTCACCGCCCCCAACTGGCATCACCTGCTGGAGTTGCACCACCGGACCGGCGTCCACCTGACTATCGTCTGCCACCGCACTCCACCCCGGGTCCTGACCGACCTGCTCCACGCCACCGACCACCGCACCACCACCGGCCTGCCCCCGCACATCCCGCCCGACCCCTTCCCCCGTCCACCAGTCCCGCCCATCCCACACCCCACCACCCTTGCCCGCCTCGCCTTCCCCGTCCTGGGCCGCCTCGCCTTCCCCGTCCTGGGCCGCCTCGCCTTCCCCGTCCTTGCCCGCCTCGCCTTCCCCGTCCTGGGCCGCCTCGCCTGGTCCCACGCCCTCCCGCCCTCCTGCGCCTGCACCCCTCGCCACCGCCCGCGACCCCTCCCTGCCGACCTCCTCCTCGACCAGGCCGTCGAACGCATCCACCGCCTCGCCCACCCCCAGCACGCTGCAGCCCTCGCCGTCGCCCTGGCCACCGGCACCCCTACCACCACCTCGCCACCGCCACCTCCGCCGACTACGACCCCCACCACGCCACCATCACCCTCCACGACCCACCCCGCTGCGTCACCCACCGTCTGCCGGCCTGGGCCCTGCCCCTGCTGGACAGCGCCGCGCGCTACGTGAGCCTGGTAGACGCCGGTCCGAATCTCCTCGCCCCACCCGGCAGCTCGCCGGCCCTGCTCCTGCAGTGCGCCGAGCACTGCCGCCTCGTCCCGTCCATGGACCTGGGCCACGACTGGCTTGCCGACCAGTCCAGGGTCGCCGGTGCCCTGCCGGACCGCCCCGGCCAGAGGACAGCCGCCAAGGTGTCCAGCCGCCGCTCGCGCCGGGGAAGCCCCGCTTCAAGGAGACAGCGGAGGCGGGCACAGGACACGGGCCGGCGGGAGTGGGAGCGTATGTACGCGGTGGCGGTGGCGTTCGCTGCAGAGCACGGCCACCTGGACGCCACCGGCACCGGCACGGATCGGGAACTGGCCCACTGGCTCGCCCACCAGCGGCACCTGCACGGCGAAGCACAGCTCCGTCCCATCCGGACCTCCCGCCTGGCCGAGCTCGGGATGATCTGGGACGACGACCCGAATGCCTGGGAGCGCGGTCTTGCCTACGCCCGCGCCTTCGCCACCCGAACCGGCCACCTCGCCATCCCCGTCGCACAGACACTCGATGGCTACCCGCTCGGCGCGTGGATGGCCGCCCAGCGCAGAGCCAACAAGCTGACCAAACACCAGCAGAAAGCACTCGACGCCCTGGACCCCCTGTGGCGACTGGAACCGGGCTGGAACCGCTCCTACCGGCGCATGACCGCCTACCTCGCCGCCGGAGGCACCCTCACCGGACCGGCCAACCGCACCGGCCACCCCACCGATTCCTGCTTTCGCCCCGGCGTATGGCTACGCAGCCAGACACAGCGCGCCTGCGACCGGAAGCTCAACCGGCAACAGATCGAACTGCTTAATGCCCTCAGCACAATCCGCCCCGCCTGGGCCGCTGCCGGCGCCAGCAGCGGCATGACCGTCTAAGCCAGGCCCTTGTTGATCGCGGCGAAGAGTTTGGTCCAGGACTGCTGTTCGTCGCTCGTGAGGTCGTTCCAGCCGTGGTCCGTGGTCCGTGGTCCGTGGTCCGTGAGCCAGGCCAGGAAGGCCTTCGCCAGCTTGTAGTTCGAGAAGCCGGTGATCTCCTTCGTGAAGATGTCGACGATCGGGCGCTTGGGCTGGGCGGCTCCGGTGGTGGTCACGTCCCAACCGAGCTTGCTGGTCACCCGGCTGAGCGTCAACCTGCCGGAAGAGGCCGACCCGGAGCTCGGTCCGGACGTCCTGGCGGCCGTCCGGGCGCTCGGCTGACCGGTCGCCCGCGAAGGCGGCCGGGTGGAGGCCGCCGGGTTCACCCGGACGGCGTCTGTGCGGGCGAACGGCCAGGGGCTACCGTCTCGTGCAGGTCGATCCCCTACGAACGATTGGAGCGGGCACATGGCCCAGCAGGATGGTACGGGCGGGGCGCAGGCGGCACGGCAAATCACCCTCACCTTCGAGCCGGACGTGGAGGTGGGGCACGTTCACGCCGCGGTCGCCGACCTCCTCCGGAACCTGAAGCCGGGCGGATGTTCGGGGTGCGGCCTGGTGGGGGTCGACGTGACCATCCGCAGCGGCGACCCCGAGGTGTTCCGCGGGGTCAAGGACGTCCTCCACAGCACCGGCGTCATCGGCGTTGACGTCCAGCGCTAGGCGCCGGCCGCCCGGAGTCGCCACCACCTACACTCCCGGTCGTCCCGAGCGTCTCGAACGGCTGCTGCCGCTGGTGGACCATCTGGAGGTGACGCCCGACACCTTCGTCGACGAGGGCTCCGAGGGCTCCGAGAGGGGACGGCTTCGGCTCGAGGCCCTGCACGAGCTGAGGGACGTTGCGGGCGACGCCGCCGTGATCGTCCACGGGGTCGGCCTGTCCATCGGTTCCCACGACGGCTGGTCGGACGGCTACCTCCGGTGCCTCGACCAGCTCATGGACGCGGTGGACGTGGCCTGGCACAGCGAGCACCTCGGTTACACGAGGGTGGGCGGAGAGTTCCTCGGCACCATGCTGTCCATGCCCCGGACGAAGGAGGGGCTCGAACTCGTCGCCGAGCGCGTCGCGGCCGTTCAGGAGCGGTACCGCGTTCCGTTCCTCCTGGAGAACGTGGTCCGTCTGATCCCGGATCACGACAGCGACTACACGGAGGCGCAGTTCCTCAACGAGCTGACGTCGGCGACCGGGTGCGGACTCCTGCTCGACGTCTACAACCTGGAGTGCGACCGGGCGAACAACGGCTTCGGCATCGAGGAGTTCCTGGACGAACTCGATCTCACCGCCGTGCGCGAGGTCCACGTTGCCTGCGGGGTCGAGCACCGGGGGGTGCTGCTGGACGTGCACTCACGCCCCCTGCGGGCGTCGACCCTGGACCTCGCGCGGGAGGTGGCCGACAGGGCGCCCCGGCTGGAAACCGTCACGTACGAGCTCCTGGACGAGGCGGTGCCGGTTCTCGGCCCGGACCTGATCGCGGCCGAGCTGGGCCGCGTGCGGGAGATGCTCGAGTCATCGCGGACGGCCGGTCCGGCGGTGGCCCGATGAACCTGGCGGAACTCCAGGCCGGCCTGCTGGCCCTGCTGAAGTCGCGGGAGCAGGATCCGCGGCACGACCACCCGTACTTCCGTCAGATCGCGTCCTCGGGGCGGCTCTCGGTGCTCCGGGAGATCTCGGCGTGGTGGCGGGGCCTCGCGATCGAGGAGACCTGTGTCCTGACCTCGACCCTGTTGAAGAGGCGTGGCACCTTCGGGCAGGTGGCGGGTCGTTTCGCCGACCGGCCGGATGCGACGCCCCACCACCAGGAGCAGGCGGCCGTCTTCCTCGCCGAGATGGCGCGCCACGGCGATCCGCTCGTCGCTGCCGTCGCCCGCTTCGAAGGGGCCCTGCTGGCCGTCGTGTCCGGCGAGGCGACGGGCCCCGTCACCATCCCTTGGCAGCACGCCCCGTACGCGGTGCTGGAGGGTCTGCTGCTGGGCGCGCCACTCGACGAGGAGAGGATCCACGGCGCCTACCGGGTGGTGGTGGGCCCTGAGATTCCTGGGCTGTTCCGTGTGGAGCCCGTCGCTGCCGGGGGCGGCCGCACCGGCTGACCACCGCCGCTCCCTGACCAGTTACTGTGCGGCCCGGCGGCCCGGGCGACGGTTGTCAGGCGCCGGGGCCGCCATGGCCCCGGAGCGGGTCGCGGCGAAGTTCACCGCGTACCGCGAGCTGTTCCGCACCAAGGTGAAGAGCACCGACCCCGCGCTGGCCGAGCAGGACCCGGCCGACCGCACGGTGCACTGGTGGCGCCGCACCCACCCCGGCCCCCACACCCGGCCCGGCTACCCACCCGGCGCCCTGGTCGTCACCGGCGCCGGACCCGTCGCCCTGGCAGGCCGCCAGGAGGCCGTGGCGGACCTGTCAGCCGAGTGCTGGCGCGGCACCGGGTGGACCGTGACCCAGGATGACAACGACGGCGACGGCTGGCGCGAGTACGACGACGCCGTGCCCGTCCTCGCGACCACGCTGGAGCTGCTGGCCGAGCACGGCCCCCTCGGCCCCGTCTGGTGGCGCTACCGCCGCCCCGGCCGGCACTCCCTGCTCGACGCCCTGGAGAACCCGGACAACCGCGCCGCCTACAACCAGCGCCAGAAGGCCCGGGAGAAGAAAGCCCGCCAGGACCACCGAGAGTGGATGCGCACCCTCGCCCGCGCCGACTGCGGCAACATCCCCAAAGAGGAGAGCACCTGGCACTACGGCCCCGACGGCAACCGCGTGGAGTGGACCCACCAACCCGGCGGCCGCTGCTGGACCTGCCACCAGGAACACACCGAGCGCCTGGAACGGGAGGCCCAGGAACAGCTGGAAGCGGCCCGGGCGGCGAACGCCGCGCTGCGCCGGTGCTGGACGTGCCGGGGCTCGATCGGCGGGAAGGCGGGCTCGGAGCTGGAGCTGTCCGAGAAGGCCGGCCCGGATCGGCTTGAGTGCCCGCAGTGCGCGGCCGACCGGGAGGCGGGGGAGCTGGGCCCGTTGGTGCTGCCGGTCCCGACCCGGCGTGAGCAGGTGGCCGCGCTGGTCTCCGCTCCGGATGACCCGTGGTGGGAGGACCGGGTGCTGCACGCCAAGCTCTACCCGTCGAGGGGTCGACGTGTGTGACCTGTTGGTTGTGGTGGGCGTGGAATGGCCTATCGCGCCGTGTGGTCTGGTCCTTTGGTTGGACCTGTTGGGGCGTCTGGTGGGCGCCGTCCATCCGCCCGGGATGGTGACTGTGTGTGGTGGTGGGTGGGGTTGGGGGGTGGGGTCGGCCCGTTTGGGGGGTCGGCGCGGTGTTGTGGGCCTTTTTTCGGGTGTGAATTCCGCCGCGTATTCCGCCTGGTTGTTTTGGCGGATTGGTTACCGGTGGTGGTGTGAATTCGGGTCGGAATTGTGGTGGTGAGGGTGGTGGCGGGGGTTGGTGTTCGGTTCGTCCGGGGTGGAGCCGCCCGCGTCGTCTGGGCCTGCTGTGCCGCTGTCCCGGGCGGCGTGGTCCGGGTGTCTGCCGCCGCCCTGACACCGGATCCGGCACCGCGGACCCGGCGCCGGGCCGGTGCTGGACGGCTCCTAGACTCCGTCCGTGATCGCACCGTCGAACCCGCACCTCGCTCAGCTCCTCGACCAGTCCGTTGAGGGCGGTTCCGTCGCCATGGACGTGTTCATCGCGCTGTTCGACGGCGGGATGTACGTCCCGATCGCCGCCCCCGGTCAGGTGATCACGGGCCGCAATCCGGCGGGTGAGTGCATCCTGCTCGGGTTCGCCGACGCTGGGCTGGGCCGGGACGTGCCGGCGGCTGTCGGTACCTCGTACTGCGATGCGGCCGGGTTGATGGCGATGCTGGCGGGGACCGGCGCCGTTGAGCTGGTGCTCCGCTCCCGGCACGGTCAGGCCCGCCTGCCCCGGCTGATGCTGGAGCGCTGGGCGGACAGCTTTCCCGACGGCCGGCTGCGGCTCGACCCGGCCACCGGCCCGGACGCCCGGGCCTTGCACGAAGCGCTGACCCGCCGGGTGTCCGGGTTCCCGGCGGTCTGCGCCGCCTGGCTTTCCCTGGCTCGCTGGCCGGACTCCCCCGAATCCCAACTCCTGCTGCACGTCGTCGTGGAGGAGGATCCGCCCGGCCCGGTCGCGAACCACCTGCTGCGGGCCCTGCTGCAGGAGGAGGCCCTGCGCCACCTGTCCTATCCTGAGGTCGCCGTCGTCCCACTGCACCCCGTCGCGCACGCGCACACCATCGCCGAGCTGGAGGGCCTTGGCCTGGCGACGGTCCGCAACGACGCCAGGCCGACCCGTTCGAGGTAACCGCACCTGCGACTCACCCCGTCAGGCTGCCTCGGAGGCTGTTCTGGTGGTCGTCCAAGGGTGGGTGGGTGCTGTCGCGCCTGCTGCCGCGTGAGGTGCTGTCGCGTGCTGTGACGTGGGCGGATATCCGGTTTGCCCTGTGTGTGGTTGGGGCGCGACAGTTCCTGGGACCGTGCGGTTAACGGGTTCGTAGGGTGCGGGTGAGGGCTGGGTTCTGGGAGGTGTGGCTGGTGGATGTGTGGGGGATGGCGTCGTGGTCGTCGTGGGTGGGGTTGGAGGAGGCGAGGTTGGTGGTGCCGCGTCTGCCGGGGGTGTACATGGTGCGGTCGGGGTTGGATGACCGGGTGGTGTACGTAGGCTGCGCCGCGGAGCGGGCAGGGAACGGCTCGCGGCCTGCTCAGGGCATGCGGGGGCGGATCGCGAAGTACACCAGTGGGTTGGCGTCGGGACTGGGTGAAGCGGCGTTAGACCGGGCCCTGACCGATCCGAGCTGGCTGCGCGAGCGCCTGGCCGAAGTTGAGGCGGGCCGGCCGATGAGGGCCGCGCACTGGGCCAAGGCCGCGATCGCACGGGCTGAGCTGGAGCTGTGCTGGGCGGTGACGAGCACTGGCAGGGAGGCCGTTGAGCTGGAGGAACGGGTGATCGCAGTACTGCGCCCGTCTCTCTGGAATCGGCGAGTCCCACGTCCCTAGCGGGTGCAACGCGGGGGTGTGTTGCGGGTCTGACCAGGTGTTATGTGATTGGGAGTGGGGGCGTGTTGCACTTCGTGTTGCACTTCGTGTTGCGCCGGTTTGCCGGCCTCGGCGGCCTGCCGCCGCCCGTGCCGCCCGCCCTGCCGCTCGGTACCGCGCAGCCCAGGGGCGGGGACGCCGTCCTGGTCGGCCGCCAGGCCGTCCCGCTGCGCCCGACTTGGCCGTCCTTGCCCGCCGTGCCCGCGCTCGCCCTGGTGGCGTCCCGCCCGCCGCCGGGGCTGCCCGCTGCTGCGCCCTGGCTGCCCGTTCAGGCCGCCGTCCCCGCCCCTGGGCTGCGCGGCCGTCTCGGGGCCCGTCCTGGTCCGGTGTTCGGTTTGGTGTCGCCACCCCGGAATTGCTCGGTTGACGCTGGGCGGGATTTCCTGGGCGGCCTGGAAGGACGGTCGCCGTGTCGGCGTGGAGGGCCGTAGGCCCCTTTCCGGTGCGCCTAAAATCGATTACTTGCCGCTGCGCCTCGAAAGGGTTTCGGGTTGCCGCCTGAAAAGGAGCAAGAGGGAATTCGAATTCCCGCCGAAAGTGCGACCGGATAGAGCCGGGATGGACGATTTCCGCGAGGTTGGGTGTTCGCGTCTCGCACCCGTCCAGGGACCGGTAGGATAGAGCCGTACGGAATCCGGGGAAGCGCCACCGGATTCGCTTCGGATTCCGGTTCGGAGTCTGCGGTTGAGGGCCCGTCAGCCACCGCCGTGCAGGGCGCCTGTGAGGGCCCGCCACCCGGGCCGGGGAGGCCCGAGCCGGACCGGGTGCCCGGAGGTTGCTCCCGAGGGCCGCAGGCCCCGCCCCAGGGGTGGAGGATGGGCCGTCAGTCCAGCAATCAGGCGGTGGACCGGCCACCGGCTGGGACGGGGGAGCAGCTTGAGGGTGGGGTTGTGACTGATACCGGAAGTCCGCGACACATCGTCAACGCCGAGGGCCGCAGGCCCGGCCGGCACCCCCGCCCGATCGGAGGGATGGGCTGCTACCCGAATTTCGCGTCACATCGTCAACGCTCGCCCCCGGGCGCAGCCCGGGAATCACTGTCAGCTGATCGGCCCGTAGGGCCGTGAAAACACCGGCCCAAACAAACGGGCCGTAGGCCCGGGGAAGGGCCATCGGATGAGCGGAGCGCAGCGACGCCCGATGCCCGCCCCAACAAGCCCGCACACACCCGCGAATTCGCCGCAGGCGAATTCCCCCCACCACGCACCCACCCGCCACCAGGAGTGGACCCCGCCTCGCACGCCGTATTGC
>NZ_BAAALF010000087.1:0-32623 GCF_039528135.1 Kitasatospora nipponensis
GCGGTCCGCCCGCTCCTCGGGGCTCTCGTCGCGCCCGGTCCGGCCGGATCCCGGCCGACCACCTGTCCGTCCCATACCGTCCCTCCTCTGCCTGGCATTCCGGGAGGTATGAACCGGCACATCCCGGGCAGCCGCAGGATCAAGGGTGCACCGCCCGGCAGCAGGCCGGGTAGGGCGCCACGACGGGAGGACACCAATGAGCGGCACTGACATCTGGGCCTACCGCACCACCGCCGGCCACGTTCCCGGCCTGGACCTGACCGGCTACCGCGTCGAGGCGACCGACGGCCACATCGGCAAGATCGACAAGCACTCCGAGGAGGTCGGTGACTCCTTCCTCGTGGTGGACACCGGCCCGTGGATCTTCGGCCAGCACGTGCTTCTGCCCGCCGGCACCATCGTGCGGGTCGAGGAGGAGGACCGGAAGATCTACGTGGACCGCAGCAAGGACGAGATCAAGGGCGGCCCCGAGTACGACGCGCACGCCCACGCGGCCGACTCCGGCTACCGGGAGCGGTACGGCTCCTACTACGAGCCCTTCTACGGCGGCCCCGCCGTCTGAGCGGCGCTACGCCGAAGGGCTTCGACGAGCGTTCGACGAGGGAGGTACCCGTGACCGTGACGGTTCTGTTGACGGCTCCGCTGGTCCTGGCGGCCGGCCTCTCCTTCTCCCGGATCGGGATGCGTCCCGCCCGCCATCGCGCCACCGGTGGCCGGCCGCGCCATCGCGCGGGGCTGTGAGTCGGCCCCCCCCCCGCCCCCCCCCCCCCCCCCCCCCCCCCCCCCCCCCCCCCGCCGACCGGGCTGTGCGGCGTCGCGAGGGCGCGGGTGGATCGGCGGGGGCCGACCGGACGGCCGGTGACGGGGCAACCAGTCATCGATCCTGTCCCGCTGGCCCAGCCGTCAGGCTTTCGCCCTCGGGTACCGCACGGACTGGGACCCGCCACCACCACGTGAGCACCAGCAGGCCCGGACGGAGGCCCGCCGGCAGCAGGGCACGGAGCAGGCCCACCTCCTGGGCGCCGGGGTTGATGAGGATCCGCGAAAACGGCTCTGACCGGAGTTCCGTGAATGATCTTCTGTTCGGCGCTGGGCAGGGGGCCTCGTCGCGGACCGCACCGTCCCGCTCCGCCGCGCAGCACATCGTGATCATTCACGGAAATCGCGACCAGAGCTCATTTCGAGGATCCTCATCGACCGGGTCCTCGTCATCGAGCAGCAGGCCGGCAGGCTCGGCAACTGCGCGGCATACTGAGCGGATGAGCGTCGAGGTGGGGACAGGCGAGCGCCAAGGAGGCGGCGGGGGACTCCAGGAGGTGCTGAGGCGTACGGCGGAGGGCCTCGGAGTGGTCCTGCCCGAGCCGGACGGTGAGCTCTCGGCCATCGCGAGGTACGGCGATGAGGAGTCTGGCCGACGGGTGACGGTGCGTCCGCCCTACGATCAGTCCTGGGGTTCGAGGTTCCTGTCGGTGTATCCGACCGGCGAGCAGTGCGGGGGCTTCTGGACAGCCTTGCAGAGCTGCGGCGTGCTCATGGCCGGCGGGTGGGTCACGGAACCAGCCGAAGTGGTCAGGGCGACAGCAGCGTGGATGAGCGGTGCGGGGTTGGGGGAGACCAAGGTCCTGGCTCCAGGCATCGAGTACCGCCCGTGGGCCGTGGAGCACGAGCAGGAGCCTCTGGACGCGGTCGAGTTGGTGTGGCACATCAAGCTCGACCGCTTCCACACATCGTCGTGGGGCCGCTTGCCCCGCACGCACGCGCTGTTGGTGGCCGCGCATGCCCAGCCAGCGCTCCGCAGGCTGACGCCGATCACCAGCCATTTCAATGTGTGGTTCTCCACCAGGATCGCGTTCTTCCAGAACAGACAGGCCGGGTTCGGCCACTGGGCGGGGCAGGTCGGGTACGGCCTGTTCCCGCACGACGAGCGGCTGTACGGGGTGCGGCGCCGGGACGGAGAACTGGTCGCGCGCACCGAGACGCCCGAGGAAGCCGTCGCCCTCCTGGTGGCTGCACTCCCGGACCGGTCGTAGCGCGCGGTCGAACTCTGGCCGCGATTTCGTGAATGATCACGATGTGCTGCGCGGCGGAGCGGGACGGTTCGGTGCGGTCCGCAACGAGGCCCCCTGCCCAGTACCCGGCGCCGAACAGAAGATCATTCACGGAACTCCGGTCAGAGCCGCGAAAAC
Source organism: Kitasatospora nipponensis (assembly GCF_039528135.1). Taxonomy (NCBI): domain Bacteria; kingdom Bacillati; phylum Actinomycetota; class Actinomycetes; order Kitasatosporales; family Streptomycetaceae; genus Kitasatospora; species Kitasatospora nipponensis. The sequence goes on from NZ_BAAALF010000087.1 coordinate 2,187, forward strand.
GGCCAGGTCTACTCTCCATTTCCCAGTCTGTTGGAATTTCAACGGTCTGGGGAGGGTGGGGAGCGGGGGTCACATCAGGGACCGCCGACCGAGGGGCGGCTGGCCCTGCCCTGCACGCACGCCGACGGGACCGTCCCGGCCCGCGGACACGGTCCCGGGCATGACGTAAACCGAAACAGGCGCTCGCTGATGTACCCGGTCAGCGGTCCAGGTGGGAGACGATCCGTCCTGCGGGGAAGGACAGGCGGGCGACTGGGGCCACCCAATGGCCCCATGGCCCGAGCTGTTCGGGCAGGTGTAGGGCGGCTGTAGCGGCTCGGGCCGTGGCCTGCTCCAGAGCGGTGAGCAGAGAGTGCCACTGCTGGGCCTGGACGGGGGTCATCTTCGGGTCGGCGGGGTTGGACAAGTGGCCGTCCCCGGGGTCGCGGCGGGGTTTGAGGTCCGTGAGGAACTGGGCCCAGGTCCGGCCCGGGTCGGTGCGGCTGGTGCGGTGCAGGTGCAGGCAGAGAGCCGGTCCCAGCTGCGGGTAGGCGACCAGGGCCGCGAGGAGGACCAGGCCGGCGCGGTAGGGGCGGTAGGGGGCTCCGGTCGCGGTGGCGGGGGGTTGTTCGGCCAGGTCGTGATCGCGCTGGGCGCAGCGCAGGGCGGTGAGCAGGCCGTAGCTGTTGGCCAGGCGTTTGACGGCGCGGGGGGTGGAGACCAGCAGCGGTGGCCCGAGGAGGTCCATCAGGGCGATCTCGTCGGGGTCCAGCGTCAGTGGGTCGACGCGTTCGATCACGCGCGGGGCGGGCAGGTGCACTCCCTGCTCGGGCAGTTCCACTGCGGCAGGACGGGGAGTGCCCGCGTTGGCGTCGACGGCGCGCGCGGCTGCTGCGGGCGCGGTGGTGGTCGGGTCGGGGGGCTGCGGGGTGCTCTGGTCGGCGCGGGTGCCGACCAGGGATCGGAGCATGGTCCGGTAGCCGGTGGTGTCCAGGGTGGGCAGGGTGAGGACGACCTGGAAGATCTTCTCCAGGTACTGGGCGGGGGTGGAGTGCCACAGCTCTTCGTCGTCGGGGTCCACCGAGCCGTCGAACGCTCCCGGGGCGTCTGCGGCGGGGTTGTGGAGGATGTCGCGGTAGTGCGCGGCGATGGACCTCAGGAGCCAGCGCGGGTCGATGGCGACCACGACGACGAACAGGTCCACGGCCAGCAGCAGGTGCACGGCTTCGAGCATCTCCACGACCCGGGCCGGCGGGCAGCGGTCCAGGTCGTCGATGTAGACGACGATCCGGTCGATCTCCGGGAGCCGGTCACCCGCGTCGTCCTCAACACCGGTGACGTCCTCGGCCGTCTCTTCAGCGGTGCTGCGCGCCTCGGCCAGCAGGACAGCCATGCGCTGGAAGTCCTCCCGGATCTGCGTCATCAGACCCAGGTGGGCGCGGTAGTCACCGGCGGCGGCACGCTCCGAGACGAGCCCGGCCAACTGGCCTGCGGCGGTCAGGTCCTGCACCTGCCGTTCCAGCGCGGCCACCTCGCCCTGCGCGACGTCCGCAGCGGTCTGCAGCCGATCGCGCCATCCCTCCATCACGACCCGCAACCGCTCCCGGAGCGGCTCGCTCCGCTCCCTCGCCTCGCGCACCTTCTGCACGAACAGGCCGACGGGAACCAGCGCTGAAAGCCACGACACCAGTCGCGCCCATAGCGGTAGGCCCCAGACCACCGCCCCCCACGCCCCCGCCAAAACCAGGGCCGACAGCACGAAGCCTCCGACCACACTGCGCCAATCGCCGCGCACCAGGCGCCACCCGGCGCGCATCATCCCGAGCGCCAGTCGGCCCCCGCCGTGCATCTGCTCGTACAGCTCCCCCGGCTGCCCTCCGTCCCCGACCACCACGGCCCACTCTTGCCGCTGCTCCTCGGTCAGCTGCGACCAGCGCGATTCGCGGGTGCTCAGGGCGGCTTGGAGTTGGTTGCGGCGCAGGCGCGCGGCGCGTAGACGGCGCGGGAGTTCGCGTTGAGCGACGAGGTCGGCCGAGAGCCGGGAAAGCTGGCGCTGGGCGGTTCCGCTGTCCTGGGCAGGGGTGGTGGCGAGCTGGGAGAAGAGTTCGGCGACCAGGCTGGCCCACAGCCCGGTCTCGGAGTAGTGCCAGGCGTTGAACCGCACCTGGCGCACCGCGTGGTGGGCAAGGGGATTGTTCGGCCGGGCGGTCGCGTCGACCTGCTGCTGCATCAGGTCCAGGAAGTGGCTCTTGCCTTCGCCCCAGTCGCCGAAAAGCCCTACCGCCAACGGCGGCCTGGCCGAGCGGGAGGTCACCAGTTCCGCCAGCGCGAGGGCCTCCTCGGCCCGGGACAGGTCATCGCCTCTGGAGGTCGCGTCGGACCGGTAGTAGGGCAGGCGCTCCACCGACCCGTCCTCCACCACCTCCCACAGTTGCACCACGCCGCCAATGCGTCCGGTGGCGAGGACGGGCCTGCCGTCGATGATCGCCCACGCCACTGACAGCACCGGACCACCCGGCCCGTCCAGGGGCTGGCCCAAGGGGACGGGTGCGGTCGGGTCACCCATGTCCCACAACTGCACCAAACCGCCGCCGCTGCCGGTGGCGAGGACGGGCCTGCCATCGATGACCGTCCACGCTGCGGACAGCCCTTGGTCGCGCGGGCCGTCCAGGGGCTGGCCCAAGGGGACGGGTGCGGTCGGGTCACCCATGTCCCACAACCGCACCAAACCGCCGCCTCGGCTGCCGCCGGTGCCGATGGCCAGGACGGGCCTGCCATCGATGACCGCCCACGCCACCGACCGCACCGGACCCCCTGGGCCGTTCAGGGGCTGGCCCAAGGGGACGGGTGCGGTCAGGTCACCCATGTCCCACAACCACACCGAACCTCCACCGCTGCCGGTGGCCAGAAAAGGCCTGCCGTCGAGGACCGCCCACGCCACCGACAGCACCTGGCCGTCTGGGCCGTCCAGGGGCGGGCCCAGGGGGACGGGTGCGGTTGGGTCACCCATGTCCCACAACCACACCGAACCGCCGCCACGACTGCCGTAGCCGCCAGCGGCCAGGACGGGCCTGCCGTCGAGGACCGCCCACGCCACCGACCACACCCAGTCGCCGGGGCCGCCCAGGGGCTGGCCCAAGGGGACGGGTGCGGTCGGGTCACCCATGTCCCACAACCACACCGAACCGCCGTCCTCGCCGTAGCCGCCGGTGCCGGTGACCAGGACGGGCCTGCCGTCAAGAACCGCCCACGCCACCGACCGCACGGGTTCGACGGGTTCACCCAGGGGTGAGCCCAGGGGCACTCCCGACCAGCGTTGAACGTCAGCCATGTCGGCTCCCGAAGGCGTTCATGGCGAAGGATCTGGGCTCCGAGGCAGTCACATGCCGATGATCGGGCGGCGGCCTGCCGGCCGTACGGCTGTACCTCAAGCTGTTACACAGGACGCCGCTGGGAAGGTGGTGCCGACGCTCTCGCCGACCCGGGCGGTGCCGCCCGCCAGAAGCTCCAGTTGCACGGCGGTGGGAGATCACGGCCGGGCCGCGGTAGTCGGGCCGGTCGGCACCGCAGGCTGCGGCGCCCAACGGTTCGCCGCTCGGGAGCTCGCAGGCCAGCGGCACGCCCCCGGTGGGACCGCGGCCCGGCGCATCAGGTGAGGAATCCGAGAGAGCAGGTCTGCCCACTATCCGAGCACCAGGTGGGGAGATTCAAGAGCCCCATCAGGGTGAACCCCCGCCGAGCACGAAGGCGCACGGTGGGGAGCCGGCGTGGCACCGGGAGGCGGGCCGCGGTTGTCGTTGCTGCTCTATCAGTGGGCGTGGACGTCGACCGGGGGCAGGTCGCCGAGATCCGCCTTGCTGAGCCGCACCGCGACGTGCCCCGCCCTCCAGGTCACCTCGCCGATCGGAATGGCGACGGTCTTCCGGCCCCACAGGTGGCCCTCCTGGAGGAGCACGTGGGTCACCTCCTGGTACCGCGGGTCGACCACCAGGCCCTGGACGTGGCCGACCTCGCCGTCGGTGGCTTCCACCCGGTCGCCGTGTCGGATCTGGACCTCGTCGGTGGGCACCCGTTCGTGCACCGTGACGCTCGGCGCGACCTCGACCGGCGCGAGTCCGGGCGCGGCCATGCCGACCGAGCCCATGCCGACCGTGCCCACGCCCAGGCTGTAGTACGGCACGGTGGCCAACTGCTCCGGCGCGGACCCGGGGTGCTCGGAGGTACCCGGGAGGTACTCCTGCTCCTCGGCCGGATCCAGGAGCCGCACGGCCGCGCCGGCGCAGCGCAGCCTGACGGTCGCGGAGTCGCTGGACGCCTCGTCGACCAGCTCGACGGGCACCAGTCGGTCGGTGTCGTGGCGCCCGCCGACCACCAGGTGGGTGACCCGGTGCGCGACCGGGTCGAGCACCACGCGCTTCAGCTCGCCGTACGGCTCGTCCTTGCAGTGCACCTCGGTGCCTATCGCGTATCGCACGGATGTCGTCACGTCGCCCTCCATCGCTCCCGCTCCGCCGGCCGGTGCCCGGCCGCAGTCGCACCCACCGGATGCGACTGTCGCTCGTCTGCCCGGACCCTGCGGTCCAACACCCCCGCGGTCCGACGCCATCGCACGGTCCCGCCCAGCCCCTCGGTGCGGGCCGCCCACATCGCCCGCCGGTAGCAGGGTTCGGCAGGCGACGAACGGGTAGGCGCCAGCCAACGGCACGGATTGCTGTGCCGGGTTGCCGTCGCCTGAAGAAGCCGGGTCGAGGGTTACCCTCTCGTGCGGTCGGCGCACGGTTCTCGCCGGCGATCGCACGAGGGTGTCCCGCCGCTCCTGGAGATGACCACGGTGTCCCAGGCCATGTGTCCCCCCACCCACGCTGCACTGCCCGACGCGCCCACCGACCCCCTCGACCGGTTCGCCGTGTCGCCGCGACCCACGTCGGGGCAGATACGGGCGATGGGCAAGAGCGAGGTTCGCGAGCTGAGTGACGCGCTCTTCCGCCGGCTCGCCGAACTGCCGCCCGAGCACCCGGCCCACGGCTACGTCCGTGGCACGCTCATCGAGCTGAACATGTCGCTGGTGCGATTCGTCGCGAGCCGGTTCCGGCACCGCTCGGCCGAGATGGCGGACGTGCTCCAGGTCGGCACGGTCGGCCTGATCAAGGCCGTGGACGGCTATCGATATGAGCGCGGGGTCGAGTTCCTGACCTATGCCATTCCGACCATCTCCGGAGAGATCAAGCGCTACTTCCGCGACACCTCCTGGCCGGTGCGGGTGCCGCGCAGCGTGCAGGAGCTCTACCTCGCCGTGGTGCGCGGCTCCGACCGCCTCGAGCAGGACCTCGGGCGGGGGCCGACCCAGGACGAGCTGGCCGCCGAGCTGGATCTGACGCGGGAGGAGGTGGAGACCGGACAGGTCGCCTGCTCGGCCTGTCGGGCGGACTCGCTGGACGCCCTGCACGACGACGGCTCCGATCCTGCGGGCAGCACGCTGCTGGACCACCTCGGCGCCTGCGACCAGGAGTTGGAGCTGGTGGAGTTCCGCACGGCGGTCCGTCCGCTGCTGTCCGCCCTACCCGAGCGCGAACGCAGGATCCTGCTGCTGCGCTTCTGGGGCGACCACACGCAGAGCGAGATCGCCCAGCGGCTCGGCATCTCCCAGATGCACGTCTCCCGCTTGCTCGGCGCGACGTTGGCGCTCCTGCGGGAGCAGTTGGAGGACACGGCGTCCCTGGAGGACACGGCCCCCACCGGCCGGCCGACCGTGGCGTCAGCATGAGCAACGACGGTCTACGGGTGGCCCTGCCACTGCTGGCCGCCGATCGGTGACCGTCCTAACCTTGAGGCGTCCCACGGTGCTGGACCGGAGAAGGGCGGCCGCCGAGGATGACCAGGGAGCCGGGCGGTGCCGAGAGTCCGCAGGCCACCATCGACCGGTTGCGGTCCGAGGTCGAGGGGCTGCAGCGGGCGATGCGCAGCCGTGCGGTGATCGAGCAGGCCAAAGGCCTGCTGGCGGCGCGGCTGGGCTGCTCGCCGGACGAGGCGTTCGACTGGCTGGCCCGGCGTTCCCAGCAGCACAATCGCAAACTGATCGACCTGGCAGCCGAGTTGCTGGGTCGTTCTGCTCCGCCCGCGGCCGCGGGCCGCCGCATCGACCGCCCGGAGGAGGCTGACGACCAGGCCGGCGCTGATCCCCTGGACAGGGCCGACGACCGGGCCGGCACGGCCCGCACCGATCGCCCCGCGCCCAGGGCGCAGGGGCCCGGCGCCCCCGAGCGGTCGCCGGCTGCCCGCTACCACCTGGCCTCGGCCGCCTTCGACGCGGCACGGTCCCCCGACGAGTTGGTGCGGGCCGTTCGGGACGCGCTCGGCGAGCCGGTTGCCGCGACGGTCGCACTCTTCGTGCTGGAGCCGGACGGCGCGCTGCGGCTGGTCGGCAGCCACGGGCTGTCCAATCGGCGGCTGAGCCAGTGGCAGCGGCTCCCGCCGCAGCCCCGGACGCCGTCCGCCGAGGCGGTGCGCACCGGTTCGCCCGTCTGGCGGCAGCAGGAGGCCGAGGCCGACAGCGCGGCGGTTCCCGGCCGGACGGTCTGCGCGCTGCCGCTGCGGACCGGTGACCGTTCGCTGGGCGCGCTCGTGCTGGGCTGGGCCGATCCGCTGCGGCCGGACCCGCAGCACACCGCGTACCTGGCCGGGCTCGCCGCGCTCTGCGCCGACCGGCTGCCCCCGCTGCTCCCCGCGGCGACGGCGCAGGTCCTCGGCGAGCCCTGGTTCCGCGCGGCGCTGGACGTGGTGATGGACCCGGTGATGATCCTGCGGCCCGTGCGCGACACCACCACCGGTGCCGCACCGTCCGACCTGCGCCTGGTCCACGCCAACGTGGCCACCGTCGACCTGGCCGGGCGCACCGCCGCCGAGTTGACCGGAGCCAGGTTCACCGAGCTGTACCCGGGGCTCGTGGCCGCCGGCGTGCTCGGGCGGCTGCTGGAGGCACTGGCATCCGGTCAGTCGCACCAGGAGGAGCTGGAGCAGTTCGTCGAGGTGGTGGGCGGGGCGCCGCGAGCCGGCAGTCTGACCCTGCGGGCGGTGCCGTTCCTGGACGGCCTGCTGGTCAGCTGGCGCCCGCACGACAGGCGGCGGCGCCGGGAGGCCCAACTGGAGCAGGCGCAGAGCCTGGCGAGCCTGGGTACCTGGCACTGGCAGGCGGGATCGAGCGCGGTCGACTGCTCGCCGGAGTGCGCCCGGTTGCTCGGCCACCCCGGCACCGGACACCTCACGCTGACCCAGCTGGAGGCGGCGGTCCTCGCGGCCGACCGGCCGGCGGTCCGGGCGCTGGTACAACGGTTGCTGGGCGGGGAGTTGCTCACCGAGAGCGAATTCCGGATCCGGCGCGCGGACGGCGTGGCGACCCTGCGGGCGATGGCGGAGACGGTCGGGACCGGGCCCGGTGGCACGGTCGCGGCGATCCGCGGCGTGGTGCAGGACATCACCGCGGGGCGGGCCACGGAGCGGGCACTGACTTCGGCGCGGGCCGAGCTCGCCGAGCAGCGCCGTCGGACGGCGGACGAGCTGCGGGCCGCGCGCTCCCTGCAGCAGGTGCTGCTCGCCGCCCCACGGCTACCCGCGCTCCCGGGCGTCGAGTCGGCCGTCCGCTACCTGCCGGCCGGGCGTGACCCGCAGGTGGGCGGCGACTGGTACGACCTGCTCGCGCTGCCCGGCGGCGAGCTGCTCGTGGTGGTCGGTGACGCCTCCGGCCACGGCCTGCCGGCCGCTGCCGCGATGGCCCAACTGCGCTACGCGCTGCGAGGACTGGCCTTCTGCGATCCCGAGCCGCAGGCCGTGCTGGAGCGGCTGAATCGGATGCTCTTCCACCAGAGCAGCGACTACATCGCCACCGTGCTGTGCGGCCGGCTCGACCCCGCCGCGCGCACGTTGCGCTGGGCCCGCGCCGGACATCCGCCGCCGGTCCTGCTGCGCGCGGGGGTGGCCCGGGTGGCCGAGGCGCCCGCCGGGCTGGTCATCGGTGCCACGCCGGATGCCGAGTACGTCGCCACGACGGTGAAGCTGGAGCCGGCGGAGAGTCTGCTGCTCTACACCGACGGGCTGACCGAGCACCCCGGCGGGGAGCCGGGCGCGGGGCTGCGGCGGCTGCTGGCGGCGGCGCAGGAGTACCGGGCGCCGCAGCTCGCGGGCTGCCTGGACCACATCCTGCGCCGCCTCGGCGGACCGAACCCGCGTGATGACACCTGCCTGCTCGGCCTGCGCGTCAGCTGACCGCACCGGGATGGACCGAGCGCTCCTCGCCGGAGCCGTCGGTGCCGGTGCCGACCTCGGCCCAGACCCGCTTCCCCGTCGCGGTCGGCAGACTCCCCCAGTGCCGGGCCAGCACGCCCACGATGCGCAGGCCGTACCCGCCCGGTCGACCCACCCGACCGGCCAGCCGGGGAACCGGCCGACCGGGGCTGGGATCGGCGACCTCGACGCGCACCGCTCCGGCCTGGCGGTGCAGCGCGAGTTCGGTGGGGCCGCCGGCGTGCCGGCAGGCGTTGGCGACCAGCTCCGAGACCACCAGCACCACGTCGTCTGCCGCCGCCTGCCGCTCCTCGTCGACGGCGGGCAGCCAGTCCCACGCGACCAGCGCCTCCCAGGTGAAGGCCCGACAGCGGCTCACGGTTCCGGGGGCCGTGCTGCCGAGCCCCAGCCGGCGGTGCGGCGCGCGGTCCCAGGGCGGGGTTCGATCGCCCCGTCCCGCCGCTGTCGCGTGCCGCATGGTGCGCTCCGATCCGCCCGACAGGGGTCCGATCAGGACCGTTCACTCTCCGTACCGACGCGCCTGCCCGTCGCACTGCCGCACAAACGCGGCGCGGCCGGGCAGTACGAGGACGGCCTCACCTGTGCCGGAGGGCGTGTTTGGGCGCGGCCCGCCCGGAAAGCCGCCCGGTATGAACGGCACCGAGTGGAGTGTGTGTGACATCCGTGGTCGATCGGCCGGCCGGCGGGGGAGCGGGAGAGCGACCGAACCCTGGCTCTGGGCGGGCGATCGCCTCGCGCTCACCGACCCCTCGCACCGCCCGCAGTACCGCGGTGCGGTGCTGTTCACCTGTGGCGGCACGCTGATCGTCGACGTGCCCTACAACGGGGACCCCGGCTGGATCCGCCCGGTGCCCGGAGCGGCCGCGGCGCTCGCCGCGGTGCGCGGGCGGGGCCTCGCCGTGGGGGTGCTGACGCAGGAGCCGGGTGTGGCCCGCTATCTGCTGACCCGCGATCAGGTCGACCTCGTGCGGCGCCGCTGTCAGCAGTTGCTGGGGCCCTTCGACGTGTGGGCGGTCTGCCCGCACGCGCCCGCGGACGGATGCCTCTGCCGCCGGCCGGCGCCGGGCCTGGTCGCCGCGGCCTGTCGTGGGCTCGGGCTGGCGGCCGATCGGGTCACGGTGATCGGCTCCGACCCGCGCGACCTCGCCGCTGCTCGGGCGGCCGGCGCGAGTGCGGTGCGGACGGCCGGGGTCTGCGCGGAGCCCGAGGCATTGCGTGCGACGGCGCTCGCCGCCGCCGACCTGGCGGTCGCTACGGACCGGGCACCCAGCCCGGCCGGCGGACCGGGCCGGCGTTGACCGGTGGACGGCGGGCCGGGCCGGTGGTCGGTCCGACGGTCGCAGACGTGGCGCAGCTCAGACGTGGCTCAGCGGAGTCTGGTCGCCCTGCGCCGTGCCGCGCGTTCGCGGAGCCTCGGGACCTGCTCGACGGCGCTCTCGGCGAGCTGCCGCTGACGCTCGTGGAGCACGCCGCAGGCGAACGCGTGGCGCCGCGCCCTGGTGTCCCCCTCGGCGTCGGTGGCCAGGGTGATCAACGCCCGCCGGGCCACCACGCTGTCCTGATGGACGCCCAGGACCTTGTGCAGCTCCTTCATCCGAGCGCCGAACCTGTGCGCCCGTCGCACCGCCCGCCTCGGCAGGGGGGCGTGGGCGCTCTCGGCGGTGTAGCGCGCACGCTTGGCCGCCTTCCGGGCGCGATGCAGGGCCTGGTCCTGCCGCGGGCCGGGCGCGGTGCGCAGGGCTCGGTCGAGCCGCTTCAGGGTCCGGCGCTGTTCACGTCGCAGGACGTGGGCCAGGTAGCCGGTCGCCGGCGTGCCCGCGCGCCGGCGCAGCGGTGGGTCGGCCGCGAAGGCGTCGAGCCGGTCGAGCAGGGTGAAGTACCAGGCGCTGTCGAGCTCGGCCACCGCCCGCTCCCACGCCCGTCGGTAACCACGCGCATGCCGCTCGGTGAGCAGCCCGCGCAGCGTGCCCCCGCGGGCCCAGGCCGGCACCTCGGGAAGGCCCGCCACGAGGAGCTCACCCAGCACCTCCTGGTCGCGTGCGCCGCCCAGCGTCCGGCCGAGGCGGCGCAGACCGGTGGCCAGCGGATCACTGTGGCGGCGGTCGAACAGCCGACGGTGCGCCTTCAGCAGGCTGCGCAGCCGGCGCGCGGTCACCCGCATCCGGTGCACGGAGTCCACCTCCCCGCGCCGCACTGCGGGGTCGAGCAGCAGCAGGTCGTCCAGCAGGGCCCGGAAGTCGGCCAGGACGAGGGCTCCGGCGGACCCGGGCTTCGCCGCGGTGGTCCGCCGCTGCTCGGCGGGTGCGTGGGCACCGCCGTCCCGGCCCAGGGCCCGGGCGAGTTTCGAGGGCCACGGGGAGAGGGTCAGACCCGCTTCGGTGAACGCGGTGTCGATCCGGTCCAGCAGGGCGGGGGAGCCGTGCGCCAGCTCGGCCTCGACCTCGGTCCACCCCTTGATCTCGGCGCTGCCTCCTCCGGCCCGGTCGGCAGGGCCCCGGTCGGCGTCCAGCACCTGGGCGGCCACCCGGTCCTCCGTGAGTTCCGCCAGGACGCGTCCGTGCTCGTCCCGCAGCAGCCGCCGGGCCCGGTGGGTGCGCAGGTGCGCCACCGGCCGCAGCGTGGCACCGCGGGCGTGGACGGCCACCCGCAGGGCGAGGTCGGCCGGCATTTCCTGCGGGCCGCCCGTGTCCAGTGGGACCCGGACCTCCTGGCGGGAGTCCGCGCCCAGTGGCAGCTTCAGGTGCCAGCCGGCGTCGTCGCCGCCGCTGCGCCGGCGCAGCGTGATCCGCCGGCGCAACAGGCGCCGGTCGGGCGTGTCGTAGTAGACGGCGTCGAGTTCCTGCGGGTCGGCCGCCTCCGCGAGCGCCACGCCCGGGAGTCCGTCGAGTCGACCCGGCAGCGAAGCGCCCTCGTACTTCCGCTCCGTCTCCACCTGTGTCTCACTCATACCCGGGCGTCTGCCCGCGTGGGAGCGAGCCATGCGCCGGTGGCAGGGAGTACCGCCGCGGGGCGGGAGCGGCCTGGCGGGGGTGCGGCGCGCCCGGTGGTTGGGTCCCCGGGGGTCGGGTACACGCGGCCCGAGGAGGTGACGGTGATGGTTCTCTTGATCGTGGTACTGCTGCTGGCGTTGATCCTCGGTGGTGCCGGCTTCGCCGTGCACGTGCTGTGGTGGGTCGCGTTGGTGGTCCTGGTGCTCTGGCTGCTCGGCTTCGTGCTGCGCAGCCCGGCCGGTTCGGGTGGCCGAAGCCGCTGGTATCGGTGGTGAGCCCGCCCGGTGCCCGTCGCGGTCTGGCGGCGGGCACCGGGCCGCGTGGGTGCCGGGGTGGGCCAAGTCCCGTCCGTGCGTGCGCCGATGCGCTGTGTCAGAGTGAAATGAGGGTCGGCGACGCCATCGGTCTGTCGGCGGCGTCCGGCACCTCGACCGCGCCTGTCGGCGGCGGGGGACGGCGCGAGGGCACGGAGGCCGACGATGAATGACGCTCAGGGCGCGGTGCGGCTGTCCGTGGCGCTCGAGGCGCGCGCCGACAGCCGAGTCCTGCGGCTCACGGGCGAGCTGGACCACGACACTGCGCAGGTGCTGCGCGAGGCACTGGAAGGCTGCCTGAGTCACGGTCCGCACCGGATCCTGGTGGACTTCGCCGGTGTCGGATTCTGCGACTCGACCGGGCTGAATGTGCTGTTGCGGGCCCGCCAGGAGGCGCTCGCAGCGGATCGGCAAGTGGAGCTGTGCGCCCTGGGGGTCCAAGTGGCCAGGCTCTTCGAGGTGACCGGAGTCGACGGCGTCTTCGCCATTCACCCCACGGTCGACCGGGCGCTGGCCGCACACCGGTGAGGGCGGCTCCCGGCGGGCCCCGTCTGTAGGCCGCCGCTGACCGGGCTGACGCCTGCGGCGCCCCGGCCAGGCCGAGCCTTCCCCCGCCCCTTCCTGCCGCTCTGTCCCGGCTGGCGGGCACGCGCGTCGAGTAGGGCGTTCCGGGTAGGCGCAGCGGTGCACCATCACGAAGGGAGCAGCCATGCCTGCCGGATCGAGCAAGAAGCGGGAGCGACAGTACGAGCACATCAAGGACAGCGCGCTGGAGCGTGGAGAGAGCCGGAAGCGGGCTGAGGAGATCGCGGCCCGGACCGTGAACAAGGAACGGGCCCGGCACGGCGAGTCGAAGACCGCCAGCCGCTCCTCGACCCACGACATCTCCTCCTCCCGCCGCGGAGGACTGCGCTCGCACTCCGGCTCCCAGGGGCCGACCTACGAGCAGCTCTACAACGAGGCCAAGCAGCGTCACCTGCACGGCCGCTCGACGATGAACAAGAAGGAACTCGCCGCCGCGCTCGGCCACTGACCGGCGCCCGAACACCGACGACACGAAGGGCGATGTCATGAACAAGGACGACAGGACGGCCGCCGAGGAGAACGGCGCCTCGCGGGAGAACGACGAGTCGACACGGGAGCGCTCCGCGGAGGAGCGGAGCATCGTGGCGCCCACCCCGAAGGACGTGCGGGCCAAGTCCGACCGGGACGATCAGGGACCGCGGCCGCCGGCGCCCGGGGACCGCAGGCCCTGACCGACGCCGGCCGGCCGCGCCGGCCCCGAGCCGGATGCGTGGCCGCGGCGATCGGGGTTAGACGATGACCGTGCTGAGATTCCTGTGGATCGCGTGGTTGGGGTGCGCGGCGGCCGCCACCGTCGTGGCGAGCCTGCTGTGGTCACCTTGGTGGTGGGCCGCGGCGGGCCCGCTGCTGGCGCTGGCGGTGCTGGCGGTGGTGGACCTGCTCCAGGTCCGCCACTCGGTGCTGCGGAACTACCCCGTGCTGGGCCACCTGAGGTTCGCCATGGAGGGTATCCGTCCCGAGCTGCAGCAGTACTTCGTGGAGCGCAACGTCGACGGGCGCCCCTTCGACCGCGACACCCGCAGCATCGTCTACGAGCGGGCCAAAGGCACCGACGCCGAGGAGCCGTTCGGCACCGAACTGGACCTGTACGAGACCGGGCGCGAGTTCCTCGTGCCGTCGATGGCCCCCGTCGCGGTGCGCACCGAGGCGCCCCGCGTGCGGATCGGCGGCCCGGACTGCACCCGGCCCTACGACATGGCGCTGCTCAACGTCTCCGCGATGAGCTTCGGCTCGCTCTCCGCCAACGCCGTGCTGGCCCTGAACACCGGGGCGGCGCTGGGCGGGTTCGCCCACGACACCGGTGAGGGCGGGCTGTCGGAGTACCACCTGCGGCCCGGCGGCGACCTGGTGTGGGAGCTCGGCACGGGGTACTTCGGCTGCCGGACCGCGGACGGCGGCTTCGACCAGCACCTGTTCGCCCACAAGGCGGCGCACCCGCAGGTGCGGTGCGTGTCGCTGAAGCTGAGCCAGGGGGCCAAGCCCGGCATCGGGGGCGTGCTGCCCGGGGCCAAGGTCACCGCGGAGATCGCGAAGGTCCGCGGTGTCCCGCAGGGGGAGAGCGTCATCTCGCCGCCGTACCACCGGGTCTTCTCCAGCCCGCGCGAGCTGGTCCGCTTCGTGGCCCGGATGCGGGAGCTGGCGGGCGGCAAGCCCACCGGGTTCAAACTCTGTGTCGGCTCGCGTCGCCAGTTCCTCGCGGTCTGCAAGGCGATGCTGGTGGAGGGGGTGACGCCGGACTTCATCGTCGTCGACGGTGCCGAGGGCGGCACCGGCGCCGCCCCGCTGGAGTTCGCCGACAACATCGGCATGCCGCTGACCGAGGGCCTGATGACGGTGCACGACGCGCTGCTGGGTACCGGACTGCGCGACCGGATCCGGATCGGCGCCAGCGGCAAGGTGGCCACCGGCAGCGACCTGGTGAAGCGGCTGATCCAGGGAGCCGACTACACCAACGCCGCGAGGGCCATGATGTTCGCCGTCGGCTGCATCCAGGCCCAACGCTGCCACACCAACACCTGCCCGGTGGGAGTGACCACCCAGGATCCGCGCCGGGCCCGGGCCCTGGACGTGGGGGACAAGGCGCAGCGCGTCCAGCGCTTCCAGGAGGCGACCGTCAGAAGCGCACTGCAGATCATGGCCGCGCTGGGTGTGGACGAGCCGTCACAGTTGAGCCCGCACATGCTCCGGCGCAGGGTGGATCCGCAGACCATCCGCTCCTACGCGGAGATCCACCCCCGGCTGGCTCCGGGGCAGTTGATCGACGACGCGCCCGAGCGGTGGGCACCGGACTGGCACGCCGCCCACCCCGACCGCTTCACCGACTGAGTCCCACCGACCGAGCCCCCCTGACCGAGCCCCAACGACCTTGCCGCACTGACCGAGACACCGGAGGACCCATCGTGGCTCGTACCGTCGCCCGTGTGATCGTCGACGCCCTGCAGGAGCTGGGAGTGCGCCATGTGTTCGGCGTCGTCGGCGACGCGCTGAACCCGCTGACCGAGGCCGTCCGCACCACCGAGGGCGTCGACTGGGTGGGCTGCCGCCACGAGGAGGCCGCGGCGTTCGCGGCCGGCGCGCAGTCGCAGCTGTCGGGGACCCTGGGCGTCTGCATGGGCACCGTCGGCCCCGGATCGGTGCACCTGCTCAACGGCCTGTACGACGCCGCCAAGAGCCGGACCCCGGTGCTGGCCATCGCCGGGCAGGTGCCGTTGGCCGAACTGGGCAGCGACTACTTCCAGGAGGTCGACAACGACCTACTCTTCCGGGACGTCGCGATCTTCCGGGCCACCGTCACCTCGCCGGACCAGCTGCCCCGGATGCTGGAGGCCGCGGTCCGCGCAGCGATCAGCGAGAGCGGCGTGGCGGTCCTCACGGTCCCCGGCGACCTCGGCGAGCGCGAGCTCACCGAAGACCGGCCCGCGCGCTTCCCGCACACCCGTCCGGTCACCCGCCCGGACGAGCCGGGCATCCGGGCGGCCGCCGACCTCCTGAACGCCGCCGGCCGGGTGACGCTGCTGGTGGGGCGCGGTGCCCGCGACGCCCACGAGGAGGTGCTGGCGCTCGCCGAGCGCCTGGCCGCACCGATGGTCCTCACGCTCAAGGCCAAGGAGGGCTTCGAGGGGGAGAACCCCTACCAGGTCGGCCAGACCGGCCTGATCGGCAACCCGGCCGCCGCCCACGCCCTGGACGGTTGCGACACCCTGCTCCTGCTCGGCACCGACTTCCCGTACCGCGACTGGTACCCCACCGACTGCAAAGTCGTCCAGATCGACCTCCAGGAACGCAACCTCGGCCGGCGGGTGGCGGTGGACGCGGGCTTGGCCGGCGACGTCGCGGCCACCCTGCGCGCGCTGCTCCCGCACCTGGACGGCGTCGCGGACCGCTCGCACCTCGACGCCGCCCGCAAGCGCTTCGAGGAGTGGCGCACCGGTCAGCAGCAGCTCGCCGACCCCGCCCACGACCACCGCTTGCTGGGCCGCCTGCGCAGCGCGCTGGACAACCGGAGCCACGACGTGCGCCCGGAGGCGCTGGCCGCCGCCGTGGACGCCTGCGCGAGCGACGACGCGATCTTCACCTGCGACACGGGTATGGCCACCGTCTGGTTCTCACGCTTCGTGACGATGCACGGCGGGCGCCGCATGCTCGGGTCCTACAACCTCGGCTCGATGGCCAACGCCATGCCGCAGGCCCTGGGCGCCCAGCTCTGGGCCCCCGACCGGCAGGTCGTCGCGTTCTGCGGCGACGGCGGCCTGAGCATGCTGCTCGGCGACCTGATGACGATCAAGACCTACCGGCTGCCCGTGAAGCTCGTGGTCTTCGACAACCGGCGCCTGGGCATGGTCAAGCTCGAACAGGAGCAGGCCGGCCTCGCCGAGTTCGGCACCGAGCTGGACAACCCGGACTTCGCCGCCGTCGCCACCGCCCTGGGTCTCACCGGCATCCGCGTGACCGGCCCCGGCCAGCTCCTGGACGGCGTGCGCCGGGCCTTCGACACCCCGGGACCGGTGGTGCTCGAGGTCCTGACGAACCCCCAGGAGCTCGCCGTCCCCGGAAAGCCGACCGTGCAACAGGGCTGGGGATTCGCCATCGCCAAGGTCAAGGAAACCCTCCAGAGCCACCAGAGCTGAGCCGCCACGGGCCCGTGCGCCGACCTGTGGTGGACCGAGGACGGGAGGCCGTCATGGCGGACCACGACCACGACCACGGAGAACCGGGGTCCGGGAGGCCGCAGGCCGCGCGAGGGCGCCACCGGGCGCTCGTCGTGGTCCAGGAGGTCTGGCGCCAGGGCCGCACGGTCGAGCTCCTGCAGCGGTCGATGGCCTTCGCCGCCCTGTTCTTCGTGACCCTGGTGCCACTGCTGGTGGTGATCGCCTCCGCCTCACCCACCCGCGGCAGCGGCATCACGAACTGGATCACCGACGGCCTGGGCCTCAACGGCCGCGGTGCCGACGCCACGCGCAAGCTGTTCGCCTCCCGCGGCCAGATCCTCAGCACCACGACCGCCTTCAGCCTTGCCGCACTCGCGGTCTTCGGTGTCTCCCTGATGGCCTCCGTGCAGACCGCCTACGAGCGCATCTGGCAGCTGTCCCGCGGTCCCTGGCACGCCGCCTGGCGTCAGGCGCTGGGCCTGGCCGGGCTGACCGGCTACATCGTGATCGCGGCGTGGAGCGGCGACCCCTGGCGGCACACCTGGGTCCAGCCCGCCCTACGGCTCACCGCCACCCTCCTCGGCGGCATCCTGCTGTTCTGGTGGCTGCAGCACCTGCTCCTGGGCGCCCGCGTCCCGTGGGCACGACTGCTGCCCGGAGCGGTGGCCACCATGGTCGCGCTGGCCGGCCTGCGGCTCTTCTCCCGCCTGGTGTTCGCCCCGCTCCTGGTCTCCAACGCCGTCTCCTACGGCACCGTCGGAACGGTCCTGGTCGTCCAGTCCTGGCTCATGGGCGTGGGCTACACCCTCTACGGCGGATCCCTGGCCGGCCGCGTGCTGATGACCGGCGCCACGGAGGGGAGAGCCGACCGGCAGGGCGCCTGACCCGCGGGCCGTGCCGGCGCTGCCCGAATGGTCGTCAACTGCTGCCCTCGCGCGTCCTTCCACTGCCGAACTGATCCGGTGTACAGATGGGTTCCCATGGACGAAGCCCTCAGAGAGGCACGTGATGCGCGGGCAGGATCCCTCCAGAGCGCCAGGTGCCGACCATCTCGGGAATGTCACAGAGCGCTCCCTCGTCCGCCCACCGGCCCTGCGCCCGCCGGGGTTCGGGGCAGCGGCAGGCGCTGGGGCCGGGGGCATGTCGACCGCGTCCGTCCTCGCCCTTCAGCGCGGCATGGGAAATGCCGCCGTGGTCCGCCTGCTGGGGCAGGGCCAGGGCCAGGAGCAGGAACAGCACCGGCACGGCGACGGATGCGGTCACCAGGGCGCCGGTTCGCCGCCGGCGCCGGTGCAGCGGGTCTACCGGACCGAGTTCGCCGGCTCCTCGCTGGGCACGGAGCAGGAGCTCATCGGGGTGAAGGTGGCCAAGGCGAGGAACACGGACTCCCATATCGCCGAGGTCCTGGACAACGCCGGTCACCTGCTGCTGGAAGTCACCACCGACATCGGCGGGCAGCAGTCCTTCCGGGGCTACTACGACTACACGCTGGAGATGAAGGCGGCGCCGACCGAGGTCGCCGACCAGCAGGGGTGGGCCGCGCGGCGCCGCGCGTTCCGGGCGGTGGTGGAACTCTTCGACGCGGCGGCCGACGCCGGCGGCACGCCGCTGACCAGCCGGGCCCTCGGCGAGGAGTTCCAGCTCGTCGTCCGGAACCAGGAGCACCTCGTCCACAGTGACTTCGGGCACGGGGTCAGCGGCAGCAGCGACCAGGTCACCCTGGGCATCAGGGCGCAGGACGTCGGCTCCGACCTCGGGGAGGCCGGGCTGATGGCGGCCGGGGCGTTCTGGTACGACCGGGAGATCGGGTCGGAGCTCCCGGTCGAGGGCCTGATCGACGCGGTCGGATCGCGGACCGTCTACTCCTACGTCATGTCCGTGCTGAGGTTCCTGGCGTCGCTGATCCGGGAGAACGAGCTGTCGTTCGACGGTGCCCCGGAGTCCTACCGCAAGAACCTGTACGACTCCGACATCAAGAACAGGTGGAGCGTGCTGCCCAGGACACCGCCGTGGGACCTGCTCGACATCCTCGCCGCCACCGACAGCACGGCCGTCAAAGTGGCCATCGCGAAGACCCCGCCCCCGCCGGGGATCGACCCGACGATCTGGAAGGCGGCCAGGCAGCACATCAACACGCGGCAGTCACTGGCCGGCCATGACCAGCCGACGCCGCTCATCGCGGGTGGCCAGGGCGCCCTCTTCGAGTTCAGGAGTTCCGTGCCGCCCGCCTTCGGTCACGCGCTGCACGGCGCCGAGCACCAGGCCGCGGCGCCGCAGGGGCAGGCGCCCAGTGCCGACTTCGCCGAGGTGATGAGGCAGCGGCGCGCCCGGCTCGGCTCCGACTCCGGCCAGAGTGACTCGGACGAGTACTGACGGTGCGCAGGTGCCCGGCCCCGCTCAGCCGTCGGTGCGGGTCACCCACCGCTCGGCGGCGTCCTGGGCGGTGGGGTGGGTGGCGAAGATCCGGGTGAGACCGGTGACGTCGAAGATGCGGGTGACGATGCTGGGGACGCCGGCCAGGGCGATGTGGGCCTGGTGCCCGAGGGCGTGGTTGCGGGCGGCCACCAGCAGGCTGATGCCGGTGGAGTCGCAGAAGGTGAGCGCGCTCAGGTCGACGACGAGCAGCTCGCCGGGGCCCGGGGTGAGGCCCAGCAGGACCTCGCGGGCGCCGGGTGCGCTGTGGAAGTCGAGGTCCCCGGCGATCTCCAGCACCGGACCGGTCGGTGTGGAGCGGATCGTGGTGGTCAACTCGGTCACGGGTTCGGCTCCGGGGTGGGGTGGGGGATGCTGAGCGCCAGCAGGGCGGTGTCGTCGTCCACCCCGGTGCCGAGGGTTTCGAGCAGGGTCCGCAGGGCGGTGATGGCGGCCGGTGCGGTGGTGGGGGCCAGTGACGCTGCGAAGTCCAGCAGGGCCTCGTCGCCGAAGCGTTCGTCGCCCCGGCGCCGGCCACCGGGCTGATCACCGGATGTGCCGCGCGGAGCGGTGTGGGCCTCGGTGAGACCGTCGGTGTAGAGCAGCACGGTGTCCCCGGGGGCCAGGCGCACCGTCGTGGTGGCGATGTGGGCGTCGGGGATGACGCCGATCAGCTGGCCGCCGGGGGTGGGCAGGTAGTGGGCGTCCCCGTCCGCGCGCAGCAGGATCGCCGGGGGGTGGCCGCCGGCGGCCAGCGTGAGGCGGTAGCCGCCGGTGGCGCGCTCGGTGCCCGGGTCGTCTTCGTACTCGGGGCCGATGTCGGGGGTGAGGACGCCGAACAGGACGGTGCAGAAGCGCGGGTCGGTGCCGGGGTACTCGTGGGACAGGACGGTGTTGAGGTTGGCGAGTACCGCGGCGGGGGCCGGGTCGTAGACGGCGGCGGCGCGCAGCGTGTAGCGGACCAGCGAGGTGACGGCGGCGGCCTCGGCGCCCTTGCCGCAGACGTCGCCCAGGAACAGGCCCCAGGTGCCGCCGTCGAGTGGGAAGAGGTCGTAGAAGTCGCCGCCGACCTCGTCGGCGGAGGCGATGTGGTAGTGCGCGGCGACGTCCAGGCCCGCCGGCGCGGGCAGCGAGGGGGGCAACAGGCTGCGTTGCAGGGTGGCGACCAGGCGTTGCAGTCGGGCCCGTTCGACCTCCACGACCTGGTGCGCCCGCTCGGCGACCTGTCGCGCCCGGTCGGCCTCGTGGCGGGTGTCCTCGGCCTCCCGGCGGGCGCGCAGCAGCTCGGTCTCGTAGGCGCGGCGGTCGCGGGCGTCGAAGATCGTGGTGCGGATCAGCAGGGGCAGGCCGTCGTCGCCGGTTCGGACGGTGGAGGTGACCAGCACCGGCAGCCGGGTGCCGTCGGCCGCCGTGAGTTCGAGGGCGATGCCGCCGATCTCGCCCTGCAGGGTGAGCAGTGGGGCGAAGTGCGTCTCGTGGTAGAGGCGTCCGCCGACGGTGAGCAGGTCGGCGAAGCGCCGGCGGCCCACCAGCTCCTCGCGGCGGTAGCCGAGCCAGGTCAGCAGGGTGGTGTTGACCTTGGCGATCCGGCCGTCCATCAGGGTCGACAGGTAGCCGCAGGGGGCGTTCTCGTACAGGTCGACGGCGCTGTCCTCCAGCAGGGCGGAGAAGAGCGCCGCGTGGTCGTCCGCAGAGGCGGGCCCGCGGCCGTGCGGGTCCTCGCCGTCGGACCGGACCATCACCGCCGCTCCCGGACGAACGTGATGATCGCCTCCGCGGTGGCCTGCGGGGCACTGAGCTGGGGGCAGTGACCGGTCGCGGTCAGTGTCACCAACTCGCTGCCGGGAACCTGGGCATGGACGAACGCGCCGACCTCGAGCGGCGCGATGGCGTCGTTGGAGCACTGCGCGATCAGCGTCGGTCTCATGCAGATGGAGCGCGTCGGCCTGATCCACCGGTACACCGGCTGTGACGGCAAGCGGTACCTGCACTACCTCACGTGGGACCGCCACCAGAAGATCGACAAGCCGAGCCTGTCCCGGCTGCCGGCCTGCCCCCACTGCGCACCGGAGCGCTGCGGGTTCTGCAAGGGACCGTGCGTCCAGCGGGCCGACGCTTCCGCCGCGGATCCCCTCCGCGTCGGGGCAGCCTCGTCGAACTCTCCCCGAGGATTCGACGAGGCCTCGGCGAACGCCCCGGGAGTCCTCGATCGGCCCGTCGAGCCCTCACCAGCACCTCCCGCCGCTGCGCTACCCGCCACCGGCGCCGCACCGGACACCCTGCTCGGCCTCGGCCAGGCACCGGTCAGCCCCCCGAGGAAAGCCGCAGGTCAGGCGACCTTCGTCGAGGCTTCCCCGAAGGCTCCCCGAAACCTCCCGGAGCCCTCGACGCCTGGATCTAGGATCTTGGATCCTGGATCTTCTTTCCCTACGGGGCGCGAGGCGCCCGACGCCACGGCCTCGGCCAGCCAGCTCGTCGGCGAGTACGTCGCCACCTGCGTCGAGCGTCCGCCGGCCAGCGTGCTCGCCCACCTCGGCAAGGTCGTCAAGAACCTGCTCGCCGAGGGCATCGCGGCCGAACAGGTCCGCGTCGGGCTGCGGCGGTTCGCCGAGATCCAGGGCCACCCGTCCCGGCTGCCGAGCCTGGTCAACGACGCCATGAACGCACGGTCTGCCGGCTTGGCGCGGCCGGGATTCCGGCCTAACGTGCCCGCTCACCAGGCGTGGACCAATCCGGCCGACGCTGCCGCCGCCTACGCCGAGGAGCTGTGATGCGCCGCAACCGTGACCCGCAGACCTTCGCCAACGGCACAACGGTGCTCGACCGGATGGCCCGAATCCTCGCCGCCAGAGGCATTGACCAGGCCACCGTCAACACCCCGGGCGCCGGCGCCGAGCCGTACTCGCCGCTGGAAGCCCTGTCCGCCGGGATGCCGCCGCGCTATCGGGACGCGGTCGCCACGCACCCGCAGGTCCTGGCCTGGGTGCGACAGGTCGCCGACCAGGCCGTTGCCCCGAGCACCGGCGCCCGCCGCCAACTCACCACCGGGCCGAGCCTGCTGATGGCCGGGGTCGTCGGCGCCGGGAAGACGCACCAGGCGTACGGCGCGGTCCGCGCTCTGGTGCAGGCCGGCATCGGCGTGCGCTGGCGCGCCACCACCGCCGCTGACCTCTACGCCGAGCTTCGGCCCAGCTCCGGCACGGACGGCGAGCAGGTGCTGGCGGCCTACAGCCGCGTGCCGCTGCTCATCCTCGACGATCTCGGCGCTGCCAAGTCGTCCGAGTTCGTCGAAGAGCAGACCTACCGGCTGATCAACCGCCGGTACAACCACTGCCTGCCGACCCTGATCACCACCAATCTGGCGATCGGTGCACTCCGCGCCTACCTCGGTGACCGGGTCGCCTCACGCCTGCGGCAGATGACCACCCAGGTCGAGTTCGAGCCGGTCGACCGCAGACGCCAC
The DNA here is from genome assembly GCF_039528135.1 of Kitasatospora nipponensis. NCBI lineage: Bacteria > Bacillati > Actinomycetota > Actinomycetes > Kitasatosporales > Streptomycetaceae > Kitasatospora > Kitasatospora nipponensis. The sequence continues at coordinate 24,376 of NZ_BAAALF010000087.1, forward strand.
CAGCGCGTCGCCTGACCCGCCGCTACCCGGCCTCGCCCCCGGCGCGCCGCCTCGCCCTTCACCGACCCAGTGCACCTCTCCGCCGACGCCGCCCTGCGCGCGGAGAGCGATCGGAGCAACCCCACATGACCACCACGACCAGCCCGGCTGGCCCTGCCCGCTACCGGTCGCTCGGCGACCACACCTGGCAGGACCAGGCTGTCTGCCACCCCAGCGAGTACAACCCCGTCGACCCGGAGATCTTCTTCCCCGAACCCGACGAGACCGAGAAGATCACCACCGCCCTGTCGCTCTGCGGCCAGTGCCCCGTCCGCCTCGCCTGCCTCGACGCCGCGCTCGAAGGCAACGAGACCCACGGCATCCGGGGCGGCCTGACCCAGGAGGAACGAGCCCCTCTGCACGAGAAGATCGCCAAGCGCCTGGACTACGCCCGCGTCAGCGCCACCCTCGCCGGGCGCGACATCCACCTCACCAAGGCCGAGCGTCGCGCCGTGGTCCTCGCCGGATACCGCCAGGGCGTGACGGTCGAACGCCTCGCCCGACTTCTGAAGATCAGTGAGGAGCACGCGACGAAGCTCCTGCGCGAGACCCGCCGAGCCTTCCGCAACCGGGAGCTCCAGCAGGCGGCGAGGGTCGGCAAGAGGTCCTGGAACTCCCAGGACCACCTGGAGCGCGACGACTTCGGGACGGCGGCATGAGCACCGCCACCGAGACCTCGCCGGGCACCGCGCACGTCACGGGCTGGGACCGCGCGGTCGTGATCGCTCTCGGCGGTGCGGGATGCGCCCTGTCCTTCAGCGCGCTCGAGCAGATGGCCGTCGCCATCCACGTTCGGGGCTTCCTGGCCGGCCTCTTCCCCCTGGTCATCGACGGCTTTATCGCCTATGGCGTCCGCGCCCTCCTGGTCCTGCGCGATGCCCCGCTGCGTGCCCGGTTCTACGTGTGGACGCTCTTCGGCGCGGCCACGGCGACCAGCGTCTGGGCCAACGCGCTGCACGCGGTCCGACTCAACCAGCAGAGCACCGCGGTCAATGGCCTGCGGCTCGGCGACACGGTGGTGGCGGTCCTGTCCACGGTCGCGCCGCTCGCGCTGGGCGGAGCCGTCCACCTGTACATCCTCATCGCCCGGGGACCGGTCACCGACGCCCACCGGGTCAGCCCGGGTGACCGCGACCGCCGGGGCGAGCGCGGTCAGGTCACTATTCCCGCTGACCGGGACGAGCCGGTGACCGCAGTGACCGGAGGTACGGACAACGCGCAGCTGACCGCCGGTCAGCCGGTCAGCGGTTGGGTCACAGCGCCGATTGACCGGCCGACGCTGACCTTGGCCAGGCCGGTCGCGGTGACCGACCCTGCTGACCTGGGCGGTCAGCCGGACAGAGCCTCGGCGGTCAGTGACCGACCGGTCGAGGAAGGGTCGGTCACCGCCCAACCGGTCAGTGTCCGGGCGCCGGTAGGTCAGTCGGTCAGTCTCCCGGTCACGCAGCCGCCGGTCACTTACCCGGCTGACCGGGAAGGCAGTGGCCGGCGCGCTGACCCGGATACCGAGGAGCTGCTGGAGATCGCCCGAGAGGCGGTCAGGGCGGAGGACAAGCTGACCCGGAAGGTGGTCGCCGGGGCGATCCGCGGTCAGCGCATCCCGCTGTCCAGCGACACCCTGACCCAGCTGATGGCGCAGCTCCGCGAACAGCAAGGCCGGCCGGTCACCGCCCACCGGAACTGACCGGCCATGGTGACTGCACAAGTCATCCCGGCCGGTCACCCACCCAACCCACACGCACACCACCGAAACGGAGCCCTCGCCATGCGCACCACCCCCGCCACCTGGGCCGAGGCGGACTCCTGGCTGACCGTCCTTCACTAGCACGGACACCTCCATCGCGTCGACGTGGGCCCCGACGGCACCCGGACCGTCCAACGGGACCGCTCCTCCCGCCCCTGGACTCTCCACCACCCGGTCCTGGCCATCGACTGGATCGAGGACCTCGTGCGCGACATCCAGCAGCCGGACACGGAGACGACCCGATGACCGGCACCGACCAGGCCGCAACCACCCCAGGACCGGAAGGTGACCGTGATCAGGCTCCTGGCGGAGCAAGTTGTCGCATTGGATATCCCAAAGGGCTATCCAAAGCGAATGCCCTCGCCCAGGGGTGCGAGGACGGCTCTGCCGGTCCCCGGGCGAGGGCGCCCAGGGACCGGCAGAGCCTGGGGCACCAGGGGGCACCGGGAGGAGGAGAAGCACCAGCCGACCCCGCCACCGACTCACCGCCCGCGCGCGAACCTGCCTTCCCGGACCGTCAGCCCCGTCGACGCCGCTACCAACCAACCCACCGCGAAGACGTCATCGCCGCGCGCTTGAAACCCGACGAGAAAGCCGAGATCACCGCCGCCGCCAAGCGCGCCGGCCTGTACCCCTCCGGCTACCTCGCCACCGCCGCTCTCGCCGCCGCCCGCGGATCCACGACCCTGAAGAACAACGAGCAGCTCGACGCCGCCATCGACGAGCTGGCCGCCCTGCGCGCTGCCATCTCCCGCGTCGGCAACAACATCAACCAGATCGCCTACGTCTACAACGCCGGCGGACACGCACGCCCCGGCGAACTCGACCACATCCTCGGCGTCCTGACCCGCATCCTGGCCTCCGTCGACGACACGGCCACCTCGCTCGTGAAGAAGCGCACCTGATGATCCCCAAGATCCGACGCGGCTCCCGCACCCACGGTCTGCTCGTCTACCTCTACGGCCCGGGCAAGCGCGACGAACACACCGACCCCCACCTCGTCGGCAGTTGGGACGGCTTCGCCCCCGACCCCGGCCGAGACACCAGCCCCGAACCCGACCCCAAGGCCACCCTCGCCCGACTCGCCGCCGCCCTGGACCTACGGGTCAAGCAGGCCGGCACCGATGCCCCGACCGAACACGTCTGGCACTGCTCGGTCCGCACTGACCCCGGCGACCGGCTCCTGACCGACGAGGAGTGGAACACCGTCGCCAGCCGCCTGGTCCAAGCCACGGGCCTCGGGCCCGCGGGCGACCCCGACGGCTGCCGCTGGGTTGCAGTGCGCCACGCCGACGACCACATCCACATCCTGGCCACCATGGTCCGAGGAGACCTGCGCCGCCCCCGGATGAACTACGACAAGAAGAAGGCCCAGACCGAATGCCGCCTGATCGAGAAGGAGATGGGCCTGCGCCAACTCAACCCCGGCGACGGCACCGCCGCCAAGAACCCCACCAGCCAAGAACGCTTCAAGGCCGAGCGCACCGGCCACACCGACACCCCGCGCGAGACCCTGCGCGAGGCGGTCCGCCAAGCCGTGACCGGAGCCGCCAGCGAAGCCGAGTTCTTCGCCCGCCTGCGATCAGCCGGCATCCGCGTCAAGCCCCGCCTCGCCCCCTCCGGCGACACCCTCGGCTACTCCGTCGCACTGCCCGGCGACCGCAACCGCGACGACCAGCCCATCTGGTTCTCCGGCTCCACACTCGCCCCCGACCTCTCCCTCCCCAAGATCCGCCAGCGCCTGGCCACCGGACCCATCGACCAGGCCGCCAAGGCTCTCCCCGCCGACACCACCGGCACGAACACCCGCTGGTCACCGCCCGCCAGCGCCCGCCGCCACGCGAGCCAGCTCGCCGAGTGCGCCGCCGTCGACCTCGACACCGATGGCGACGAAGCCGCCGCCCAGCTCGTCGGCGTCGGCGAACTCCTCGACGCCGTCGCCCAGACCTCACTGGCCGCCACCCGAGACGAACTACGCGCCGCAGCCCGCGCCTACGAGCGCGCCACCCGCAGCCACGTCAGTGCCGAGCGGGCCGACAACCGCGCCCTGCGCTCAGCCGCCCGGGGCATCATCCACTCCGGCGGCGCACTCGGCCGAGGCGAGGACGGCGGCGCGACAGCGATGCTGCTCTCCACCCTGATCCTGGCCGCCCTGGCAGCATCCCGCTGGCACTCCGCCCGAGGACACGCCCAGCAGGCCGCCGCCTCTCGCAACGCCGCCGAGCACCTGCGCACCGCCTACCGCCAGGCCGCCACCACGCCGATGAAGGCCATGCGCGAGCAGGGACGAGCGCTGCCCGAACCCGAACGCCGCCGTCTCGACGCCACCATCCGCGCCGCTCTGCCCGAGACCGATGGCCGGTCCCGCAAGGCGGAGCGCTGGGACGCGCTGGCCGCCACCCTCGCCCAGGCCGAGCAGGCAGGCTACGACCCGGATGCCCTCTTGCAGGAGGCCATCGCACAGCGAGAGTTGGGCACTGCCCAAGACGTCAACGACGTCCTCGTCTGGCGACTGCGCCGCCTCGCCAAACTCCCGGCCCACCCAGACGCGCCCCGCAGCCCCGGCAGCGGGACCGGCCGCGCCAAGACCAACCGGGCCACCAACACCCCGACCACGTCCGCCGCGACCGAGCCGCGCAACCGCGCGCCTCGCCGCTGACCCCCGGTCCGGCGGACCGACCTCCGGCCTGCCGGACCGGGCAATGCCCTGGACAACCAGTTCCACCAGCTGTTACGGATGAACCGAAGGCACTCGACGGAGAGAACACGCTCGTGACCAGAACCACCGACCACCACACGATGCCGGCACCGACGCCCCTCACCGCCACGCCGCCCAGCGACCCGCTGCTCCAACTGCAGAACGAGACCGCGCCTCCGAGCGGACCGGGCGTCAACCGCTGCCTCAACCACTCAGGCGAACTCGCCCTCGGCGGCATCCCGGTCATCTGCTCGGCCTGCAAGGGCCGCCGCGACTGGCTGCTGATCAACCAGGGCCGCAACGTCTACATCCGCTGCCGCTGCGCGAACGAGTGGCTGGAGCCGGAGATCCCCCGGGCCGACTTCGACGCGATGGTCAACGGCCAGTGGACCAACTACCCCACCCTCGACGCCGCCATCACGGACACAGGATTCGACGGCTCGTTCGGCGGGATGTATCTCACCTACTGACTTCGGCGCTTCGAGGTGATTGACCTGGTCATGTAGCTGACTGACGGTCATCAAAAGGTATCGGGTGTGGGGAAGGATGCAGAGCAGGCACGGATCCACGTGATCATGCTGTCTCTACGCTCAGTGATCACGAAGGACGGCCGTGCCCGCGCTGCCGTTCAGCTGCTCGAAACCGCTCGGCGTCGGAGCACGACGATCACGACCGCCGTGCTGCGGGTCGGCCTACCGTGCCGGGCGGAACGGCTGCAGGAAGCGGATCCCGTCCTCGATGCTGCCGTCCATCAGTTCCAGCAGTTGGGGCACCAGGTCCTGCATACGGGGTGCCTGCAGGTGGCCTTCCAGTGCCTCGCGGCTCTCCCAGCGCTCGAAGATGACGAACGCGCCCGGTTGCCCCTCGATCTGGTGAGCCTCGTAGTCGATGTTGCCCGCGTCGTAGCGCGATGCGGTGACGGCGGCTGTCATGAACGCCTTCATCGCGGCTTCCTTCCCGGATTTGGCCCGGGCTTCCCACAGCAGGGTGACGTAGTGGTTCGACGTGGTGGTCACGCTTGCTCCTCCTGACTCCGAACAGCATCGTTGTGCGCCGTTCACGACTCGACACTGAGCCCCAGGGAGCGTCGGCGGGAGCTACGGGACTTCGTGGTACAGCACGTACCACCCAACGGGGCATGGTGTGCGGGAGGATGGTGAGCATGGATCAACTCGGCGCCGCGCTGCGGGCGTGGCGGAACCGGCTGGACCCCGCGACGGTGGGCTTCGCACACGGCTCACCCCGTCGGGTCCCCGGTCTGCGACGCGCGGAGCTGGCGACGCTGGCCGGCATCTCGGTCGAGTACGTGGTCCGGCTGGAGCAGGGACGGGTGGCGACACCCTCGGCGCAGGTCTGCTCGGCCCTGGCCCGCGCCCTGCACCTGTCCGACGACGAGCACGCCCACCTTTTGCGCATGGCCGGTCATGCAGCGGATCCGAGCCGGGTCCCACGAATGATCCCAGGGAGCCTGTACCGGATCGTGGACCAGCTCGCCGGCAACCCACTGGCGATCTACGACGCCACCTGGCAGTTGCTGCACTGGAATCCGCTGTTCGCGGCCACGTTCGGCGATCCCACGGTCCGCGGTGTGGGCGACCGCAACGTCCTGGTCTGGCAGTTCCTGGGCGAGCTGCCCCGAGTCCGGCAGACGGCGGCCGAGCGGGCGGCGTTCGAGGAGTCCCTCGTCGCCGACCTGCGCGCGACGACGAGCCGATACCCCGACGATCCCGACCTCGCGGCGTTGGTATCGAGGCTGAACCTCAACCCACGGTTCTGCGAGTTGTGGAGCCGCCGAGCGGTGGGCCGTCACCAGAGTGCGCACAAACTCGTCCAGCACCCGGACGTCGGAGACATCGCCATGAACTCCGACATCCTCAACACCCAGGACACGAACCTCCGCCTCGTTGTGTACACGCCGCAGCCAGGCACCGACGCCCGCAGCAAACTAGAACTCCTTGCGACCATCGGGGTCCAGAGGATGTCTCCTCAGGGATGAAGGCCCGCATTCCGCCTCGTCGGGTGAACCAGACTGCTGGGTGGTACGCGCGGTACCAGGAAGTCCCGTAGCTCCCGCCAACCCTCCCGGGAACCCAACATGGAGTGCGTGAACAGCGAACGACCGTGCTGTTCGGACCAGGAGGAGCCAGCATGACCACCACATTCATCACCGGGGCCAACAAGTCCCTCGGTTTTGAAACCGCTCGTCGCCTCGTCGAGGCGGGGCACACCGTCCTTCTCGGCGCCCGCCACCGTGAGCGCGGTCGGGCCGCGGCCGAGTCACTCGGCGCCCGGTTCATCCAGATCGACGTGACCGACGACGCCTCGGTCCAGGCCGCGGCCGCGGATGTCGCCGCGCATGAGGGAACGATCGACGTCCTGGTCAACAACGCCGGCGTCCTCGGCAAGGTCGGCCCCGTCGAGGAGTACACCGCGGCCGACGTGAGCGCCGTGCTCGACGTGAACGTCGTCGGGATCGTGCGCGTCACGCACGCCTTCCTCCCGCTGCTGCGCAAGTCGCCGAACCCCGTCATCGTCAACGTGTCCAGCGGGATGGGCTCCTTCAGCATGACCCAGGACCCGGCGCGGATCGAGTCGCAGTTTGCCCTGCCCCTCTACTGCGCCTCGAAGGCCGCGGTCACGATGCTCACGACGCAGTACGCCAAGGAACTGAAGGACATGAAGGTCAACGCCGCAGACCCCGGGCAGACCGCGACCGACTTTACCGGCGGCCTCGGACACAGCGTCGCCGACGGTGCGGAGTCCATCGTGACCCTCGCGACGATCGGCCCGGACGGGCCGACGGGACAGTTCATCGACCGATCCGGGAACCTCCCGTGGTGAGAGGCGCAGAACGACGAGGCAGCCGCGGAACGCGTCCAACGCGGTGAGACGCCGCGGGAGGGGGACGGCAGTCGGGTCCGCCGCGACGGGCGGCGCAGGCGGGGCATCAGTGGCGGTCGGTGCAGCTGCCAGCGCCGGACTGAACCGGGACTCCGACTTCTCCACGTCGAACCTCGCCGAGCCCTTCTGGCCGTTGGATCGCTGCCCAGCCGCGGCCGCAGTGCCTGTGATCGGAACAGCGACTATCGGCAGGGCAGTACGGTAGGCGCCCTGAGGGCATTCACGGCGCCGTTCGATCAACGAACCGCTGATCCGAAAGCAACGGCCCAGTCGGCACAGCCCTTCGAGATTCGGGCGGGCCGCTCGGTCGGGGGGCGCAGATCACGTGGGCTGCAGACCGGGGCGTGGTGGACTTCGATATCTTCGACATCTTCGACGTGGGTCTCAAGAACACGGTGACCATTGTTCAGCCTCAACTCGTAGGTTGAGGCACCGCAGGCGCGCGGGAATGCAGCGGCCCACTCCGTTGTCCTAACTGGGTTGCGGCGAAAGGCCACAGCGGGACGAAGGGGGAGCACAGTGACCGAGCGGGGAAGCAGACGCCGGGATGGGGCGGCGCTGGAGCGCAAGATCTGGTCAGCCGGACGGCCTTGGACGATGGGGAGCATCCTGATGGTTGCCGACGGGCAGTGGGCGGTGCGCACGCGCGGGGAACGGTCGGCGCCGGACTCCGTCGTGCGGGAGCGTGTGGCAGACGGCGGTCGGATCGCGCTCACGCTGGAGGAGCTGGCCCGCGCGGTCGGCTCTTCCTGGCGAGAGGCTGACCACGAGCAGCACGAAGACTGAGCCGCTATCGCCTGGGCCCAGCCACATGCGCATCAGGGCCGCCAACAGCCGACGGCGCCGGCTGGCCTGGCGGTTGGCCG
>NZ_BAAALF010000088.1:0-32579 GCF_039528135.1 Kitasatospora nipponensis
CGCCCCCGGCCACCCCCACCGCACCCAGCACCCCGACCACCCCTCGGCCGACCACGCCCCCACCGACCCCGACCCCGCCCACCACCCCGCCCACGGCTCCCCCCGCTCCCACTCCCACTGCCCCGCCCTCGCCCTCGCCCTCGTCCGCGTCCGCGTCCGCGTCCTCACCACCGGTCGCCGACCAGGCCGGCGCCCCCGCCCCGGCCGGCGCCGGCTGACCGCTCAGCGGCGCGACTCGCGGCCGCGCGGCCCGAGGCGCGGCTCATCGGGGAAGAGGCCGGCCCGACGCAGCGGCGGCGGCTCCCCGGGCCGGCCGGAGCGGTACCAGGAGATCCGGTAGGTCATCCGCAGGATCCGCAGCGCCCGGTGGGCCAGGAAGGCGGCCAGCGGCAGCTCGATCAGCAGGGCGGAGGCCAGGCTGATCCACACGTCGTCGGTCCCCCAGGAGAGCGCGACGTCGAACCACGCGTCGCAGCTCAACAGGACCGCGCTCACCAGGGCGGCCGGCACCACCAGCTGGCGCCCGCGCCAGCCGAACCAGGCGGTGGCGGCCAGGGCCAGCCAGAGCGCCGCGTCGAAGCCCACCCAGGCGTAGCGCCACTGCCGCGACTCGTAGGCCACCGGAAGGGCCAGCGCCAGGTAGACGATCCACGGCACCAGCACCAGGCAGCAGACGGTCAGCACCCGCAGCGCGCGCCGCCGCAGCCGCGCGACCCGGGGGACCGTCAGCCGCAGCAGCTCGGCCAGCCGCGGATCCAGCGGGCCGCCCAGCGCCCCCCAGCCGACCTCGCCGTCCCGCCCGACCCGGCCATCCCAGCCGTCCCGACCGTCCCGACTGCCCCGACCGTCGCGGCTGCCCTGACCGTCCCGGACAGCCTCATCTCCCCCACCCGCCCGGACCTCCGCGCAGTGCGCGCAGTGCGGACAGCTCGCCGGCAGCGCCCGGGGGTCCGTCGCTCCCCCCTCCTCGCGCGGCGCCCGACCCGCCTCACCACCCACCTCGTCCACCTCAGCCGCCTCGGTCACCTCAGTCGCCCCAGCCACCTCAACCGGCACATCTGCATGCCGGCCCCCACCATCCTCCCTCGCACCACGCGCCGCCCCGCCCGGGCCGCGGGTCCGGCCGCCGGACCCGTTCGGGCGAATGCGCCCGATACCTGGCACAATGCCCCGATGCACACCCCCACGGCTCACCCCGCACGTTCCCGCCGGGCCGTCGGCCTCACCCTCGCCCTGCTCTCCGCCTGCGCCTTCGGCGGCTCCGGCACCGCCGCCAAGCCGCTGATCGAGGCGGGGCTCTCCCCCCTGCACGTGGTCTGGTTGCGGGCCTCCGGCGCCGCCGTCCTGCTGCTGCCGCTGGCCTGGCGGCACCGCCGCCTGGTCCGCGAGCGGCCCGCCCTGCTGCTCGGCTTCGGCCTGCTGGCGGTGGCCGGCGTGCAGGCCTGCTACTTCGCGGCGATCTCCCGGATCCCGGTCGGCGTGGCCCTGCTGATCGAGTACCTCGGACCACTGCTGCTGCTCGGCTACGTCCGCTTCGTGCAGCGCAAGCCGGTCACCCGGGCCGCCGCGGTCGGCGCGGCCATCGCGGTGGCGGGGCTGGTCTGCGTGGTGGAGGCCTGGCACGGTCTGACCTTCGACCCGCTCGGCGTCCTGTTCGCCCTGGCCGCGGCCTGCTGCCAGGTCGGCTACTTCGTGCTCGCCGACGCCGGCAGCCGCGGCGACCGGCCGGCCGACCCGCTGGGCGTGAGCGCCTACGGCATGCTGATCGGCGCCCTCGTCCTGACCGGACTGACCCGCCCCTGGGAGGCCCACTGGGGCCTGCTGGCCGGCCATGTCGCGCTGGCCGGGCACCAGGTCCCGGCGGTGCTCCCGGCACTGTGGATGGTGGTCGTCGCCACCGTCTTCGCCTACCTCACCGGCGTGCTCTCGGTGCGCCACCTCTCACCCCCGGTGGCGGGCGTGGTGGCCAACGTCGAGGCCGTGGTCGCCACCGCGCTGGCCTGGTTCCTGCTCGGCGAGCACCTCGGCGCCCCGCAGCTGCTCGGCGGCCTGCTCGTGCTGCTCGGCGCCTTCACCGCCCAGGCCACCCGCGCCAAGGAGACCCCGCTCCCGCCGGCCGCGCCCGCCGGCCCGGTGGACCACGCCGTCCCCGAACCCACCCGGACCGGCTGACCGCCCCCACGAGGCCTCCGCCCGGGCTCTCGCCAGGGCCACCGGCGGGGCCACCGCCAGGGCCGCGACCGGTCAGTCCTGGTCCGTCACCGCGTCCTTGGCGATGGCCTCGTGGTGGCGGATCACCTCGGCGATGATGAAGTTCAGGAACTTCTCGGCGAAGACCGGGTCCAGGTGCGCGCCGGCCGCCAGCGCCCGCAGCCGGCTGATCTGGTCGCGCTCGCGGGCCGGGTCGGCGGCGGGCAGCCGGTGCTCGGCCTTGAGGCGGCCGACCCGCTGGGTGGCCTTGAAGCGCTCGGCCAGCATGTGGACCACGGCGGCGTCGATGTTGTCGATGCTCTGACGCAGGCCCGCCAGCTCGGCCCGGACGGCGGGGTCGACCCCGTCCATCGCGGGGGTGGGGTCGGTCGCGGGCTGCTCGGTCATCGGCTCTGCTCCGGTTCGGGTGTCCCGGTCGGGTGGACCGGGGCGGACTGGGGCCGGTGCTGCGAGCGGGGGCATCGCCCGGCGCACGGGCCGGGCAAATCTAACAGGACGTGGCCGGTCCGCTCGCCCCGATTACCTCGATCGTCCACCATCCGGACAGACCTGTGGACAGGCCTGTGGACAACCACGCGGACGGCCCGCGGGCGGACCCGCCGACGCCCCGCGGGCCCCGGACGACCGGACGACGGTCCGTCCGACGGACGACGGTCCGTCCGACCGGGCGACGCTCCGGTTGCGGAGCGTCAGGGCCGGGCTGATTCTGACCGCACCGGCGCCCTCCGCGAGGCGGGCGCCGTCCAGACGGCCCCGCCCCCTTCGAAAGGCTCCCGCCCCATGCCCGTGCGCGACTCCTATCCCGACGGCGCCCCCTGCTGGGTCGACCTGACCACGGCCGACCCGCTCGGCGCCCAGGACTTCTACGGACCGATCCTGGGCTGGGAGTTCCAGGAGCTCGGGCCCGCCTACAACGGCTACACCATGTGCCTGCTGGACGGTCGGCCGGCGGCCGCGCTGATGCCGCCGCCGGCCGGCGGCGAGCGGCTGCCCGCGGCGTGGAACGTCTACCTGGCCACCCACGAGCTCGAACAGGTCTACGGCCGGGTGACCGAGGCCGGCGGCCGTGCGGTGTTCGGGCCGCACGAGGTGCCGGGATCCGGTCGCCTCGCGTTCGCCTTCGACCCCTCGGGGGCCGCCTTCGGGCTCTGGCAGGCGGGCGGGCACCCGGGGGCTGCGGTGTACGGCGAGCCGGGCGCGATGTGCTGGCACGAGCTGTCCACCCCGCAGGGCGAGCCGGCCGACGCCTTCTACGCGCGGCTCTTCCCCTACCAGGCCAAGCAGATCGGCGACGGCCGCTCCTTCGACTACACCGCGTGGAGCGTGCCCGGCTCCGCGGGACTGCCGGTCTGCGGGCGCTACCGCACGGCGGTGGCCCGGCCCGCCTGGTCGACGTACTTCGCGGTGCCGGAGGCGGACCACGCGGCCGAGCAGGTCGTCGGCCTGGGCGGACGGGTGCTGCGCGAGCCGATCGACTCCCCGTTCGGACGGATGGTGCCCTGCACGGACCCGCTGGGCGCCCAGGTGACGTTCTGTCAGCTGCCCTGAGCGGGGACCCCGTAGGCTGGGTGCGGCGTGACCGGAACCGACATACCGACCGTCTCTCTGTGCTCAGGAGGAACCGATCGTGGCAACTGTTCGCACTGCTCGTACCGCGTGGGAGGGCAACCTCGCCGACGGCAAGGGCGAGGTGACCTTCGCTTCGTCCGGCATCGGGCAGTTCCCGGTGTCCTGGCCGGCCCGCTCGGAGGAGCCGAACGGGAAGACCAGCCCGGAGGAGCTCATCGCGGGCGCCCACTCGGCCTGCTTCTCGATGGCCCTCTCGCACGGCCTGACCGGTGCCGGCACCCCGCCCACCCGACTGGACGTCCAGGCGGAGGTGACCTTCCAGCCCGGCACCGGGATCACCGGGATCCACCTGACCGTCGAGGGCCAGGTGCCCGGCCTGGACGACGCCGGCTTCGTCAAGGCCGCCGAGGACGCCAAGGCCAACTGCCCGGTGAGCAAGGCGCTGACCGGTACGACGATCACCCTCAGCGCCAAGCTGGCCTGATCCGTCGAGCTCTTCCGCCCGGGCCCTGATACCCGAGCGCACGCCCCCGGCGCACACGAACCAGTGCGCGCCGGGGGCGTGGTCCTATCGGGGCGGGCTTCCCCCGAAACCCGGCGATTCACCCTGACGGCTGTGGCCCAGCGTTCTCCGGGCGTCCTATGATCGGCCCCAGCGCCCGGCCCTTGACAGCGGACGCCGGCCCTGGTCCCAGGGTGCGGGCGGTGTCGACGGCAGCGGGCCTGGACAGCGTGAGCAGCGGACGGGAGCGTGCCGTGCGAGGCCGGAACGAAGGGGCCGACTCACGCCGCCACGGCGTGCGACCGGAGGAGCCCCGCCCTACTGCCGAGGCGACCCGCTGTCCCACCTGCGCCGGTCCGCTACCAACCGGCGCGCCCCCGGCCCCACCGCCGCACCTCCCCGCACCGACCACCCAGCTCGCCGACCCGGACGGGCTGCTGGCCGCGCTGCGGGCCAGCGAGTCCCGCTTCCGGGCCGCCTTCGCCGACGCGGGCATCGGCATGCTGCTGATCGACACCGACGACCTGGTGATCGAGGCCAACCCGGCCTTCGCGGCGATGCTCGGCCGCGACGTCTCCGAGCTGGTCCGGATGCACATCCACGAGATCATCGACCCGGAGGCCACCCCGCGCCGGCTCTACCGCGAGCTGGTCGCCGGCTCGCGCGACCGGGTCCGGGTGGAGAAACAGCTCAAGCACCGTGAGGGGCGCGAGGTCTGGAGCAACGTCACCATCTCGCTGGTGCGCGACGGCGAGGGCCAGCCGTACTACACGCTCGCCATGTTCGAGGACGTCACCGAGCGGCGCCGGCTCGGCGACCGGCTCGCCTACCAGGCGCTGCACGACCCGCTCACCCGGCTGCCCAACCGGACGCTCTTCTTCGAACGCCTCGACGCCGCCTGCCTGCCCTCGGCCACCGCCACCGGGACCCCCGGCAACGGGACCGCGCTCGTCGCCACCGGCACCACCGCCGGCGGTCCGGCCGGCCCCGGGGGCGGCCACCGCGACGGCGACGCCGGCCGGCGGGTCGGTGTCTGCTACCTCGACCTGGACGGCTTCGCCGCCATCAACGACACCCTCGGCCACCACATCGGCGACCAGCTGCTGACGGCCGTCGCGCGCCGCCTGGAGCGCCGGTTCGTACAGGGCGAGGGACTGCTGGTGGCCCGGCTCGGCGGCGACGAGTTCGCCGTCCTGGTCGCCGACAGCCAGGGCAGCGAGCAGCTGACCACCCTCGCCGCCCAGGTCCTCACCGTCCTGGAACGGCCCTTCGACGTGGCGGGGCACCGGCTGGTGGTGACCGCCAGCGTCGGGGTGGTGGAGCGGCCCGTCACCAGCACCACCCCGACCGACCTGGTGAAGGACGCGGACGCCACGCTCTACTGGTCCAAGGCCGACGGCCGGGCCCGCTGGACGCTCTACGACCGCGACCGCGGCGCGCACCAGCTGACCCGCCGGCTGCTCACCACCGCGCTGCGCCCGGCCCTGGAGCGCGGCGAGTTCACCGTGGAGTACCAGCCGCTGGTCGGTCTCGCGGACGGCACCGTGCACGGCGCGGAGGCGCTGGTGCGCTGGCGCCACCCACGCTTCGGCACGCTCTCGCCGGACCGCTTCATCCCGCTGGCCGAGGAGTCGGGGGCGATCGTCCCGCTCGGCAAGTGGGTGCTGGAGGAGTCCTGCCGTCAGGCGCGCGGCTGGCTGGCCGAGTTCCCCGACACCGAGGCCTTCGTCAGCGTCAACCTGGCGGCCCGGCAGATCTGGGACTCCGACGTGGTGGCGGACGTGGCCGAGGTGCTGGAGCTGACCGGCCTGCCGGCCCGGCTGCTGCAACTCGAACTGACCGAGAGCGCGGTGCTCGGGCCCGGCGGGCGCCCGTTGCAGGCGCTTCAGGCGCTGGCCGACATGGGGGTGCGGATCGCCATCGACGACTTCGGCACCGGCTACTCCAACCTCGCCTACCTCTCCCGGCTCCCGGTGCACGCGCTGAAGCTGGACGGCACCTTCATCGAGGGCTTCCGCGACCCGGCGCCGGTCGGCCGCCCCGACCTGCGCTCGCGGCGCAGCGAGGCGGACGAGCAGATCGTCGGCGCGATGGTGCGGCTCGCCCACGATCTGGGTCTCACGGTGACGGCCGAGGGCATCGAGAGCGCCGCGCAGGCCGAGCGGCTGCGGCTGACCGGCTGCGACACCGCCCAGGGCTGGTACTTCGCCCGGCCCGGTGAGGCCGGGCGGGTCGCCGCCATACTGCGCGAGGGCCGGATCCGCACCGCCGACGCCCTGCGGCCGACGACCTGAGCCGCACCACACCCCCGGACGGCGACTCAGGTCGGCGTCTTCGGAGGTCAGCGGCTCAGGTCGGCGGCTCAGGTCAGCGGTTCGGCCCGGTCGGTCAGTCCGTAGGCCTGGGCGATCAGCCCGTAGGAGCGCAGCCGGGCCCGGTGGCCGTGGATGTGCGAGGTGACCATCAGCTCGTCCGCGCCGGTCCGCTTGCGCAGGTCCTCCAGGCCGTCGGCCACCTCGCCGGGGGCGCCGTGCACCACGTTGGCGAGCCAGCCGTCGATGAACTCGGCCTCGGCCGGGGTGTAGAGGTGGCGCTCGGCCTCCTCGGGGGTGGGGATCGGGCCGGGCATCCCGCGGCGCAGCCGCAGCATGCCGAGCGCCGCCGAGCGGGCCAGCCGCCGGGCCGCCGGACGGCCGCCCTCCTCGACGGCGACCGCGCTCACCCCGATCAGGGCGTACGGCTCGGCCAGCACCGCGGAGGGACGGAAGCTGGAGCGGTACAGCTCCAGCGCCGGCACGGTGTTGGTGGCGCTGAAGTGGTGCGCGAAGGCGAACGGCAGGCCGAGCCGGCCGGCCAGCTGCGCGCTGAAGCCGGAGGAGCCCAGCAGCCAGATCGGCGGCCGCTCGGGGCCGCTCGGCACGGCGGAGAGCCGGCTGTAGGGATGGCCGTCGGGGAAGTCGCCGTCCAGGAAGTGGGTCAGCTCGGCGAGTTGCTCCGGGAAGTCGTCGGCGCCCTCGGCGTGGCCGCGGCGCAGCGCGCGGGCGGTGGCCTGGTCGGTGCCGGGGGCCCGGCCCAGGCCCAGGTCGATCCGGCCGGGGTGCAGCGCCTCCAGCAGGCCGAACTGCTCGGCGATGGCCAGCGGGGCGTGGTTGGGCAGCATCACCCCGCCCGAACCCAGCCGCAGCGTGCTGGTGTGCGCGCCGAGGTGGGCGATCAGGACGGCCGGGGTGGAGCTGGCCACCCCCGGCATGCCGTGGTGCTCGGCCACCCAGAACCGGTGGTAACCCCACTGCTCGGCACTGCGGGCCAGATCGGTGGTGGCGGCCAGCGCCTGGGCGGCGGTGTGACCGGCGCCGACGGTGGCCAGGTCGAGGATGGAGAGCGGGGCGGGGGCGCTGCCGCGGACCGTCCCCCGGATGTCGCCACGGGTCTGCTGGTCCTCGCCGGTCATGGGTCCGCCTTCCGGATCGTGTCGCCGGCCGCTTCCTGCTGGCCACCGGCGGTGGGGGCCTCCGGAGCAACAGTGCGACCGGGTGCGGTGTTCCCGGCCGCCCGGCAGGCCCTACGGTGGTGCGATGCCGGACAGCTCCAGGACCGCCACCACCCCGACCCCCGCCGCCACGGCCGCGACCACGGCCCCCGCCGCCACCACGGCCCCCACGCCCGGCGCCGGGTACCGGGTCGGCCTGCTGCTGACCCTGGTCCTCGGCTCGCTGAGCGCGCTGGCGCCGCTGTCGATGGACATGTACCTCCCGGCGCTGCCCCGGATCACCGCCGGCCTGCACACCTCCGACGCCCTGGTGCAGCTCACCCTGACCGCCTGCCTGGTGGGCCTGGCGCTGGGCCAGCTGGTGGCCGGGCCGCTGAGCGACGCGCTCGGCCGGCGCCGGCCGCTGCTGGTGGGCCTGGCCCTGTACGTGCTCTCGACCGCCTGCTGCGTGCTGGCCCCCGACGCCCGGGTGCTGATCGCCTGCCGGGTCCTGCAGGGGCTCTCCGGCGCGGCGGGGATCGTGATCTCCCGGGCCGTGGTGCGCGACCTGTTCGACGGACTGGCGGCGGCCCGTTTCGCCTCGACGCTGATGCTGGTCTCCGGCTCGGCGCCGCTGCTGGCACCGATCCTGGGCGGCCAGGTGCTGCGGTTCACCTCCTGGCGCGGGGTGTTCGCGGTGCTGGCGGTGCTGGGCGCGGTGATCCTGACGGCGGCGGCGCTGCTGGTCCGCGAGACGCTGCCGCCCGAGCGGCGACGCGGCGGCGGTCTGCCGGACACCCTGCGCACCGGGCGGGCCCTGCTGGCCGACCGGCTCTTCAGCGGCTACCTGCTGACGGTGGCCTTCGGTTTCGGCGCGCTCTTCGCCTTCATCGCCGGCTCGCCGTACGTGGTGCAGGAGGTCTACCACGGCTCGGCGCAGCGCTACAGCCTGCTCTTCGCGCTGGTCGAGGCGGGCCTGGTGGGCGCCGCGCAACTGACCGGCCGGCTGCTGCTGGGCCGTTTCGGCTCGCACCGCATCCAGCTGGCCGGCGTCCTGCTGCTCACCGGCTCGGGTGCGGGCCTGCTGCTGATGGCGACCGTCTGGCCGGCGGGGCTGGCCGGCATCACGGTCGGCCTCTTCCTGATGGCCGGCGGCCTGGGGCTGATCACCGTGCCGAGTTCGGCGCTGGCCCTGCAGCGCGCCCCGCACGCGGCCGGCACCGCCTCCGCGCTGCTCGGCACCGTGCAGTTCCTCACCGGGGCGATCGCCCCGGCGCTGGTGGGTCTGGGCGGGCACGCCAGCGCGCTGCCGATGGCGGCGGTGATCCTGGGCATGGCGCTCGCCGCCCTCGGCGCGTTCCTGCTGCTCTGCCGGCCCTGGCGGCCGGCCGCGGACCCGCTGCGCACCTGACGGGGCGGCAGCTGCCTGGTCAGACCCCCTCCCACCGCTCTGTGTAGTGGCGGGATCACGCCAATGCTTGATCCCGCCAGCCGTGGGCCTCGCGCGCACGGTGCCCGGTCCGGCAGGCTTGAGTGCAGTGCGAGGCGCCCACCAGCGCCGCACTCCCGTGCTTGCCTACGGACTGGACCAGTTCCGGGCGACCCCCGTGAGCCCCTGCGACGGACACCCCGCCGCAGGGGCTCACGCCTTTCCGGGGCCAGGGAGCTGCGGGGCCTTCGGGCCCGCGCCCGGGCCCGCGTCCGGGCCGTCGATCCGGTGTCCGGCGTTCCGGCCGGATTAAGCCCCTGTCCAGGGGGCGCTCAGCGGCATTAAATGCGGAGCGGATAGCGTTACCCCCCTGAGCTTCCTGTTCTCCATCCGGGTGCTCCGGAGGGAGTCCGATCATGGGTAGTGCTGCCCTGGCCAGCGCGACACTCGTCACGTCGTCATGGTTCTGCGTCCTCGCGGTCCTCGCGGTGCTGGGCGACGCCTTTCTGCCGTTCCTGCCGAGCGGGACGCTGGTGATCCTGGCGGTCCTCAAGACCTCGCAGATATCGGGTGCGCCGCTGTTCCTGGCGGCCGCGGTGGCGATCGCCTCGTTCCTCGGCGACGTGCTGCTGCTGGCGCTGGCCCGGCGCGGCGCCCCGTTCGTGCGCCGCCGCCTGGAGCGGCGCCCGCAGCTGGCCGGCAGCGTCCGGCGGATCCAGCAGGCGCTGGACGGGCGGACCAGCCGCACGGCCGCCGCCGTCGTGATCATCGCCCGGTTCGTGCCGGGCGGGCGCACCGCGCTCGACCTGGCGATGGGGCACTCGCCCGAGCCCTCACGGCGTTTCCTGCGGTGGTCGGCGCTGGCGGCGCTGGTCTGGGCCGCGTACATCGTCACGCTGGGCTGGCTGAACAGCCACTGGTTCAACACCACCTGGCTGAGCCTGGCGGTCTCCTGCGCGGCAGCCACCTCGATCAGCGCTGGCGTCGCCCGCCTGGTCCGCCGGCACCGCAGGCTCTCGATCGCCGCCACCGCGACCGCGGCTCCCGAGACGGTCGGCTGACCCGGCGTCGGCCGGCCCGCTCACCCTCCACGCGACCTCCGCCGGACCTCCGGCGGAGGTTTCGCGCTCTGCGCGCGGGCCGGGTCGCGCCCTTCCCCCGCCGTCCGGTCGGCCAGTGTCTCAGGACTGCAACAGAACTTCCCAGGTGGAGCCTTTCCGCCGTTCCCGACCGTCCTTCCCAGCAGGGTCGGGAACACGGAGCGCTGCTGGATTCCATCAGCGCCGCGTGACATCCTGATTTGAAAATTATGATCAAATGCCTTAATTCGCCCGGCCTCCACCGCTTCCGGAGTGCCGGGCTCTACCTGGCTGGGGAGACCATGAGCAGCATCTCGCGCAGGACCGTCTTGAGCGCCGGCGCAGCGACGGCGGCCCTGGGCGCGATCACCGCCTGCGGCAGCAGCCACGGAACGTCGAACACCGCCGCCACCGGCGCGGGCAGCGGCTCGCCGAGCACGCCCGCCGCCGGCCCCGGCTCCCCGACCCCCTCGGGCAAGGCCGTCCCGATCGGCGACGGCTCGACCTCCGACACCGGCCCGCAGCCGAACCAGCCCAAGGCCGAGAAGCTGAAGCCGGGTGAGCGGCCGCCGCAGTTCGTGGTCTTCTCCTGGGACGGCGCCGGCGCCACCGACGACGGCCAGTTCGCCCGCTTCCTCAAGCTCGCCGAGGACCACAAGGCCGCCTTCACCTTCTTCCTCTCCGGCATCTACACGCTGCCCGCCGGCAAGAAGGACCTCTACCACCCGCCGCAGCACTCGGTGGGCGCCTCCGACATCCCCTACCTGTCGGACGGCGCGGTGAAGAACACCATCAAGCTGATCAGCCAGGCCTGGTTGGCCGGGCACGAGATAGGCACCCACTTCAACGGGCACTTCTGCTCGACCCGTTCGGACGGCAACGGCGTGAACCGGTGGTCGCCCGACGACTGGCAGAGCGAGATAGACCAGGCCGTCTCGTTCGTCACCCAGTGGAAGACCAACACCGGCTTCACCGACGTGCCGCCGCTGCCCTTCGACTACCGCAAGGAGCTGATCGGCGGGCGCACGCCCTGCCTGGACGGGCAGAAGGGCCTGCTGCCGACCGCGGCCAAGCTGGGCTGGAAGTACGACGCCAGCTCGCCCGGCGAGAAGCAGATCTGGCCGCAGAAGGTGCAGGACGGCAAGGTCTGGAACTTCCCGCTGCAGTCCATACCCTTCCCGGGCAAGCCCTTCGAGGTGCTCTCGATGGACTACAACATCATGGCCAACCAGTCGAACGGCAACCCCAAGGGCGACCAGAGCAGGTTCGCCGAGTGGCGCACCCAGGCGACCGGCTCCTACGTGGCGGGGTTCAACCGGGCCTACAACGGCAACCGGGCGCCGTTCTTCGTCGGCAACCACTTCGAGCAGTGGAACGGCGGCATCTACATGGACGCCGTCGAGGAGGCCCTGAAGACCATGGCGGGCCAGCCCGAGGTGCGGCTGGTCTCCTTCCGCCAGCTGGTGGAGTGGCTGGAGGTGCAGGACGAGTCGACCCTGCGCAAGCTCCGGACGCTGGGCATCGGCCAGGCGCCCAGCGGCGGTTGGGAGAACTTCCTGGGTGCGGCCGGAGCCCCCGCGAGCGCCCCGGCGAGCGGCTCGGCCTCGCCGTCGGGGCACTGAGCCCAGGCGGCGGGCTCGCCTGACGGCGGCACTCGGTGGGCGCGGCTCAGGCCGCGCCGAGCGCCGCCGCCAGGATCCGCTCGGCCACCGCCGTTGCGCCCGCCTCGCCCATCAGGATCGAGTAGTGGTTGCTCCCAGCGATGTGACGTAGCGTCAGCTTGGGCCCGGCCACCTCCGCCCCGGCCAGCCGGCGGGTGTCGTAGAGCCCCTGCGGTTCGTCCCGCAGGCCACGGGCGGCCCACAACAGCTCACCGGGGCACGGCAGTTCGTACACCGCCCGGGCCGCCGCGGGGTCGAGCAGCACCTGCGCCCCGTCCACCTCGATCGCCTCCCGCACGCAGGCCGACCTCAACTGCGGGGCGCTGCCGGTCAGATCACGCTCGATGTAGGACTGCATGGCGCCCGGCTCGAGGCTTTCCCAGGCCGGGTGCGCGCGCCAGAACGCGCGGTACGCGTCGAGGTCGGCGAAGGTCATCGACAGCCGGTCCAGCGCCGGTCCCAACACCGCGCCCAACGCGTCGCGCTCGCTCACCCCCGAGGGCAGCGGGAAGCTCACCGCGCCGTCCACCAGCACCACCCGGCGCACCAGTTCGGGATGCCGCACGGCGGTCAGGGCGGTGGCCCAGGCACCCATCGAGTGTCCGGCCACCACCATCGGACCGCCACCCGCCGGGCCCGCGCCCAGCGCCGCCAGCAGCAACGCGGCGTCGTCCGCGTGCCGGACCAGGCCGTACGGGCCGGCCACCCCCGCGCTGGCCGCGCGACCGCGCAGGTCGGGGGCGACCAGGGTCACCCGGCCGGCCAGCCGGCGCGCGACCGCGCCCCAGGCCAGCGCGTTGGCCGTGATGCCGTGCAGGGCCAGCACGGTCGACGCGCCGGGTTCGGTGGCCGGCCAGCGCAGCACCGCGAGCTCACCACCGGGCACGGCGAACCCGAACTCCTCGACGGCCAACGGTGGGAGGCTCTCGGACGTCGACGGCTCAGGACTCATCGGGTGGCACCTTCCGGCTCGGGTTCCCGGCACCCTACGGCAGGCTCGACGCCGCTGGGATGGGTCCGGCCGCCAGCGGACGGACCCCCGGCATGTGGCCGGCCCACACCCCGACCGGCGGGCCCACGGGCCGCGGCCCGGAGACCGGATGCCGCAGGCCGGAGGCCCGAAGAGCCGCCGGCTCAGCCGAGGCTCGGGATCCGCCACTCCAGCGGCTTGCCACCGAAGCCGGTCAGCGCGGCGTCGATCTGCGAGAACGGCTTGCTGCCGTGGAAGAGCTTGGCGGAGAGCGGCGAGGGGTGCGCGCCCTGGACCACCGCGTGCCGGGTGGTGTCGATCAGCGGCAGCTTCTTCTTGGCGTAGTTGCCCCAGAGCACGAAGACGCAGGGCTCGGCCCGGTCGCTGACCGCCTTGATCACCGCGTCGGTGAACTTCTCCCAGCCCTTGGCCTTGTGCGAGTTGGCCTCGTGCGCGCGGACCGTCAGCACCGCGTTGAGCAGCAGCACGCCCTGCTCGGCCCAGGGCATCAGGTAACCGTTGTCGGGCACCGGCACGCCGAGGTCGGCGTTCAGCTCCTTGAAGATGTTGCGCAGCGAGGGCGGCGTCTTGGTGCCCGGCAGCACGGAGAAACTCATGCCGTGCGCCTGGCCGTTGTCGTGGTACGGGTCCTGCCCCAGCACCAGCACCCGGACGTCCTGGTAGGCCGTGGCCTCCAGGGCCGACAGGACCTGCCCGCGCGGCGGGAAGACCTCGTGCTCGGCCCGCTGGGCCGCCACGAAGGCCGACAGCTCGGCGAAGTAGGGCTTCTCCACCTCCGCGGCCAGCACCTCGCGCCAGGACTCCGGCAGCACGAACTCCGACTCGTCGGCGGTAGCAGCAGCGTGCGCCTCAGCGACCTCGGTCACCACATCAACCTTCCAGCAGCCCGGTGGTGCGGGTCCAGGACGGCCCGCCCCCTCTCTGACCCGAACGCTACACAGCCCCGCCGACAACTCCCAGTCAGGCCAGTTCGGGCGCCGGGCAGCGCTGCTCCGCCGGGGTCTGCACGGCCCCCTCCCCCGCCGGCCGCTCCCGCTGCGCCGCGCGGCGGGCCGCCCGTCCGATCCGCAGGTGCTCCACCAGGTTGAGCGCGGCCAGCAGCACCGCCAGGGCGACCAGTGCCCCCAGCGCCGGCAGTCGCACCACCACCGGCAGCAGCGCGAGCAGCACCGCCGCCGCGACCAGCCGGGTGCTCGCCACCGCCCGGAACATGATCCAGCGGGTGTAACCGAAGGTCGCCAGGTAGAGCGCGCAACCGCCGTACAGCAGCCCGGCGGTGCCCGGGTCCAGGGCGAGCCCCGGGCGGGCCACCGTCTCGTTGAAGCCGACCGCCACCGCGATCACCCCGGCCACCAGCACCAGGTGGGCGTAGGAGAAGACCCGCCGGATGACGTCGCGCCGCGAGGCGGCCACCGTGACGGCGTACCGCATCGCCTCCGAGGCGTGCACGAAGTAGAGCCACCAGAGCCCGCAGGAGATGGTGAACGCAGCGGCCACCGCGAGCAGTTCGGCGCCGCTGAGACTGCGCCCGGCGGCCACCGGGGCGCCCGTGCCGACGATCGACTCACCGAGCGCCACCAGCACCAGCAGGCCGAACCGCTCCGGCAGGTGGCCCGGGTGGTAGGCCACCACGGCGAGCCGGGAGCGCAGCACGGTCGGGCCGGCGAGGTCCACCAGCGCGGCCACCGCCCAGAGCACCAGCCGCGGATGACCGTCCAGCAGCCCGCCGGCCAGCAGCAGCGGGCCGCTGATCGCCGCGCCGATGCCGTACGGACCGCGCCAGACGCCGTTGATCGAGATCATCGCGCCGAACAGCACCAGCCGCGCCGCCCAGTAGGCGGCGCCGTAGAGCAGGCCGCGCTCGCCGTAGGCGTCGGGCAGGGCCAGCGCCATGAAGAGCCCGCTCAGGCCGACCGCGAAGATGCCGAGCCGGCCGGCGGGGTTGTCCACGTCACGGACGTTGGCCCGCACGGTGGTGCCCACCCAGCACCAGTAGACCGGGATGAAGACCACCAGGGCGCGCAGCAGCCCGCCGCCGCCGTGGTCCTCGTGCAGCAGGCCGGAGATCTGGGTGATCGCGAAGACGAAGACCAGGTCGAAGAAGGCCTCCGCCCAGGTCACCCGCTTCTCACCGGTCCCGGCCGCCTCCTGCTCCACGTCCGCCATGCCCGTTCCCCCGTCCCCGTTCCCGAACCCGTGCCGTCCGCCGCTGACGTTCACCGCCGCTGTTCACCGCTGCTGTTCACCGCTGCCGTTCAGCGCTGCCGTCCGCGCGGCCGAGGCCGCCGCCGGACCGCGTGGGCTCCGCTCCCGGGCGTCCCGGGGGCGGAGCCCACGTGTCGTGCCGTACCGGGCCCGGCGTCGCGCCGGGCCCGGCTCAGACCAGGTCCACCAGGTCCGCGATCGACTTGACCACCCGGGTCGGGCGGTACGGGAACCGCTCGATGTCGGTCGCCGCGGTCAGGCCGGTGAGCACCAGGATGGTCTCCATGCCGGCCTCCATGCCGGCCACGATGTCGGTGTCCATCCGGTCGCCGATCATCACCGCGCTCTCCGAGTGCGCCCCGGCGGTGTTCAGCGCCTCGCGCATCATCAGCGGGTTCGGCTTGCCGACGAAGTAGGGGTCCACGCCGGTCGCCTTGGTGATCAGCGCGGCGACCGAGCCGGTGGCCGGCAGCACGCCCTCGTGGGAGGGGCCGGTCTCGTCGGGGTTGGTGCAGATGAACCGGGCGCCCGCGTTGATCAGCCGGATCGCCTTGGTCAGCGCCTCGAAGCTGTAGGTGCGGGTCTCGCCCAGCACCACGTAGTCGGGCGCGTTGTCGGTCAGCACGTAGCCGGCCTGGTAGAGCGCGGTGGTCAGACCCGCCTCGCCGATCACGTACGCGGTGCCGCCCGGGCGCTGCCCGGCCAGGAACTTGGCGGTGGCCAGCGCCGAGGTCCAGATGCACTCCTCCGGCACCTCCAGGCCCATGCCGGCCAGCCTGGCGGCCAGGTCGCGCGGCGTGTAGATGGAGTTGTTGGTGAGCACGAGGAACGGCTTGCCGGACTCGCGCAGCCGGCGGATGAACTCGTCAGCCCCGGGGATCGGGGTGCCCTCGTGGATGAGGACCCCGTCCATGTCGGTCAGCCAGGACTCGATGGGCTTGCGCTCTGCCACGTACGTGTCTCCCGAAGTCTTGCGGTGGTTCTGGATGGATCGTGCATCGCACCGAACCGGACACCGGTGGCCGGCCGGAGCGCCCTGCGGCTGCCCCAACGGGGCCCAGCCTAATCCGCACACCTGCCCGACGGCACCGTGTCCCGCCCAGCGGACCACGGCCCTCACGCCTCAACGCCTCCTTAAACCTCCCCTAACCGAGCTGATGGACCGTCACGGTGGTGGCCGGCTGCGGTTAGCGTCGGGCCACGGCCGCGTAGCCACCACCGCCCGGCCGCCGCCCTCGTCCCCGCTGTGCGAAGGAGGCACCCCCTCATGCCCACCCGCCGACCGCCCCTGCACCGTCCCCGCACCACCCGGCCCGCCTCCCGCCCGGCCACCTGCGCCGCCCCGCCACGCGACCGGTCCCGCGCCCGCAGCCTGGCGGGAGGGGCGCTGCTGCTCGCGGTGGCCGGCTCGCTGCTGGCCGGCGGCGCCGGTCGCGCGGCCGGGCACGGCTCGATGCAGAACCCGCTCAGCCGGCTGGAGGGCTGCTACCTGGAGGGGCCCGAGCACCCGGTCTCGGCCGCCTGCCGGGCGATGGTGGCGGTCGCCGGCCCGGCGCCGCTCTACGACTGGATGAGCCTGCGGATCGGCGACGCGGGCGGACGCAGCCGCGAGCTGATCCCGGACGGCCGGCTCTGCAGCGCCGGCCAGGACGCCTACCGGGGCCTGGACCTGCCGCGGGCCGACTGGCCGGCGAGCAACCTCACCTCGGGCGCCGCCTTCACCTTCCGCTTCCGCGCGACCGCCCCGCACAAGGGCACCTTCCAGCTCTTCCTCACCAACCCCGGATACGACCCGACCAAGCCGCTGCGCTGGGCCGATCTGGACGCCCAGCCCTTCCTGACCGCCACCGACCCGCAGCTGACCGACGGCTCCTACCTGATGCCGGGCACCGTGCCGGCGGGGCGGCACGGCCGCCAGCTGATCTACGCGATCTGGCAGCGCTCGGACAGCCCCGAGGCGTTCTACTCCTGCTCCGACGTGGTCTTCGACGGCACCGGCGGGGCGCCCACCGCCGTCCCCGCCTCGGCGGTGCCGACCATGGCGATGCCGATGCCGATGCCGACCTCCCAACCGGCCACGCCCGCGGCCGCCGCGACGCCCACGCCCACACACTCGGCCCCGGCCTCCCCGACGCCCACACCCGCGCGGACCACGACACCGACGGCCACCGCCCCGGCCGCCACCACCCCCGTCTCCGCCACCGCCCGGTCCACCCCACTCGCCACCACCGAACTGGCCAGCACCGGACCGGACCGCTCCCCGGGCCTGCTGGCCGCCGTCGGTGGCGCCTTCCTGCTGGCCGGCGCCACCGTGACCGTCCTGCACCACCGGCGCCGCCGCCCGGGTACCCGCACCCGCTGACCGCCGCCGACCCACGCGTCCCGGGGCCGCGCCCTGACACGCACCGCGCGGGACGGTGACGCGGCCCGCCCGTGTGATGGAGTGAGGTCATGACCGCCGCTCCCCCCACCCCGTACCGCGTCGCCCTGGTCGGCTACGGCCTGGCCGGCGCCGCCTTCCACGCCCCGCTGATCGCCAGCACCCCCGGCCTGCGGCTGGAGGCGGTGGTCACCGCGAACCCCGAGCGCCGCGCGCAGCTGGCCCGCGAGCACCCCTCGGCCCGCGCGCTGGACACCCCCGAGCAGCTCTTCGCCCAGGCCGGCGACGTGGACCTGGTGGTGATCGCCTCCCCGAACCGCACCCACGTCCCGCTGGCCCGGGCCGCGCTGACCGCGGGGCTGGCCACCGTGGTGGACAAGCCGCTGGCGGCCACCGCCGCCGAGGCGCAGGCCCTGTGCGGGCTGGCGCAGTCCCGTGGCACCCTGCTGACCGTCTTCCAGAACCGCCGCTGGGACAACGACTTCCGCACCGTGCGCCGACTGGTCGACGAGGGGGCGCTGGGCCGGGTGCACCGCTTCGAGTCGCGCTTCGAGCGCTTCCGTCCCAAGCCGAAGGCGGGGTGGCGCGAGCTGGCCGACCCGGCCGAGGCCGGCGGCACCCTCTACGACCTGGGCAGCCACCTGGTGGACCAGGCACTCACCCTGTTCGGTCCGGTCAGCAGCGTCTACGCCGAGATCGACACCCGGCGCGACGGCGCGGTGGTGGACGACGACGCCTTCCTCGCGCTGACCCACGCCGGTGGCACCCGCTCGCACCTGTGGACCAGCGCGATCGCCCCGCTGGCCGGCCCCCGGCTGCGGGTGCTCGGCGACCGCGCCGGCTACGTCAAGTACGGCATGGACCCGCAGGAGGCCGACCTGCGGGCCGGCCGGCGCCCCGACGACGGGCTGCCGTGGGGCATCGAGGACCCGGCGGGACACGGTGTCCTGGGCACCGACGAGGACCAGAGGCCCGTTGCCACCGAGTCCGGCGACTACCCGGCCTTCTACTCCGGCCTGGCGCACGCGCTGGCCACCGGCACCCCGCCACCGGTCGCCGCCGAGGACGCCGTGGCCACCCTGACCGTCCTGGAGGCCGCCCGCCACTCGGCCGCCACCGGCCGGACGGTCACCCTGGAGTAGCACCGGGCGAGCGGGGTGGGCAGGGTGGTGGGGCCGGGCAGGGTGGTGGGGCCGGGCGGAACGGGCCTTCCGGGTGCCGGCCGCCAGGCCGTACCATCGACAGTCCGCCCGCCCGACGGCACCGAGGAGGTCCGCCCGTGCACCCGCTCGCGCTGCTCCTCGGCCTGCTGCGCCTGCTGACCGGCGACCTGTTGACCGGCGCGCCGCTGCACGGCGACGGCGCCGGGCTCACCGCACTGGCCACCGCGGCCGCGCTGGTGCTGCTCGCCGGGGCGGTCTCGGCCTCCTTCGTGCTGGCCCGGCTGCTGGGGGCGCGGGCCCCGCAGGCCGTGCGGGACGGAACGCTGCGCAGACGCGCGTTCCGCACCGCCTTTCTCCCGCAGCGCGATCCCGACGCCCGGGGCCGCCGCCGGCCCAGGGCGCCCGGCGCGGCCCTGACGGCCGCGTAGCCCCGCCGCAGCCTTCGCGCTCCGCCGCGCCACGCGGCCGTCCGCCGTCTCACATCCCGTCAGACGCCGGAGGGCCCACCTCGCATGTCCGTTCTCTCGATCTTCGACCCCGCCGTCGGCCTCGCCCACAGTGCGGTGGCCGCCTTCGCCCAGTTCGTCCCCGCCGCCGCGATCGTGCTCTTCACGGTCTGCATGCGGCTGGCCCTGCACCCGCTGGCGCGCGCCGCCGCGCGCGGGGAGCGGAGCCGGACCCGGCTGGCCCCGCAGGTGGCCGAGCTCCAGCGCACCCACAAGGGCCGCCCCGAGCAGCTGCAGTCGGCGCTCGCCGAGCTCTACCGCCAGGAACAGGCCTCACCCTTCGCGGGCTGCCTGCCGATGCTGGTGCAGATCCCGTTCTTCTCGGTGATGTACCGGCTCTTCACCCTGCCCACGCTGCACGGCGCCCCCAACGACCTGCTCGGCCACCGGCTCTTCGGGGTGCCGCTGGGCACCCACCTGGGGGCCGCGCACGGGCCCGCGCAGCTGGCGGTCTTCGGCGCGCTCTACGCCGCGCTGGCCGCGGTCGGCTACCTGGCCTTCCGCCGGGCCCGGCAGGCCGCCGCGGCCGCGCCCCAGCAGCAGCCGGGGGCGGCGTTCGCCCCGTACCTGGCGTTCGGCACGGTGCTCTTCGCCGCGCTGGTACCGCTGGCCGCGGCGCTGTACCTGCTGACCACCAGCGCCTGGACGGCGGCCGAGCGGGCCTGGCTGCACCGGGACGCCCCCGCGGTGCCCGGGCCCGCCCGGCCCGCGGTCCGTCAGCGGCGGTCCCAGCCGGCCAGGTAGGCGTCGATCTCGCCGGTCAGGCGGGTCTTGCCGGCCTGGTCCAGGAACGAGGCGGTCACCGCGTTCCTCGCCAGGTCGGCCACGCCCGCCTCGTCCAGGCCCAGCAGCTCGGCGGCGACCCGGTACTCGGTGTTCAGGTCGGTGCCGAACATCGGCGGGTCGTCGCTGTTGACGGTGACCAGCAGGCCCGCGTCCACGAACCGCCTGATCGGGTGCTCCTCGATCCGCTCGACCACCCGGGTGGCCAGGTTGGAGGTCGGGCAGACCTCCAACGGGATCCGGTGCTCGCCGAGGTAGTCCATCAGCTCCGGGTCCTGGAAGGACTGGGTGCCGTGCCCGATCCGCTCGGCACCCAGGTCGCGGATCGCGTCCCAGACCGTCTGCGGACCGGTGGACTCGCCCGCGTGCGGCACGCTGTGCAGGCCGGCCGCCCGGGCCCGGTCGAAGTACGGCTTGAACTGCGGGCGCGGCACGCCGATCTCCGGACCGCCCAGGCCGAAGCTGACCAGGCCGTCCGCGCCGACATCCAGGGCGAGCCGCGCGGTCTCCTCGGCGGAGGCCAGGCCAGCCTCGCCCGGGATGTCGAAGCACCAACGCAGCACCACCCCGAAGTCCCGCTCGGCGCACTTGCGGGCGTCCTCGATGGCCTCCATGAAGGCCACGTCGGGGATCCCGCGGCGCACCGAACTGTAGGGGGTGACGGTCAGTTCGGCGTAGCGGATCTGCTGGCGGGCCATGTCCTCGGCCACGCCGTAGGTCAGCGAGCGGACGTCCTCGGCGTCACGGACCAGGTCGACCACCGAGAGGTAGACCTGGATGAAGTGCGCGAAGTCGGTGAACGTGAAGTACTCGGCCAGCGCCGCCGGGTCGGCCGGCACCGCGGTGTGGCCCTCGTAGCGTGCGGCCAACGCGGCCACCACGCGCGGCGAGGCGGATCCGACGTGGTGCACGTGCAGCTCCGCCTTGGGCAGGCCGGCGATGAACGCCTCGATCCCGCGGGACATCTCTTCTCCTCCATCGTCGTTCGTCGTCGTCGAACAGATCTCGCATCCTCGCACGTCGGGCTCGGGTTCAACCGCCCAGCGCGCTCGCCACCGTGTGGATCAGCAGGCCGGCCAGGGCACCGACCACCGTGCCGTTGATCCGGATGAACTGCAGGTCACGCCCCACGTTGGCCTCGATCTTGCGGGAGGCGTCGTCGGCGTCCCAGCCGGCGACCGTGTCGGAGATCAGCGAGGTGATCTCGGCCCGGTAGGTCTCCACGACGTACTGGGCGGCGTCCTGCAGCCAGCCGTCGGTCTTCTTCTGCAGGCGCTCGTCGGTGGCCAGCCGGGCGCCGAAGGTGCGCACGCCCTCGCGGATGCGGCGGCGCAGTTCGCTGTCCTCGTCCTCGGCGGCGCCCAGCACCAGCGTGCGCACCGCGCTCCAGGAGGAGGCGATCAGCTCCTGCACCTCGTCGCGGGCGAGCAGCTCGGCCTTGGCCCGTTCGACCCGTTCCTTGGTCGCCGGGTCGGTCTGCAGCTCAAGGGCGAAGTCGGCGAGGAAGGTGTCGACGGCTCCGCGGGCCGGGTGGTGCGGGTCGTCGCGGATCGCCGTGACGAAGCGCATGAGCTCCTTGTAGACCCGCTCGCCGACTTGGTGGTCGATGAACTTCGGTGTCCAGCCCGGGGACTTGAGCGCGACCTTGTCGACCACGTCCCCGTGGTGCTCGCTCAGCCAGCCGTGCACCCGGACCGCGACCAGGTCCACGACCCCGTGGTGCCCGCCGTCGGCCACCACCTTGGCGAGCAGGCGCCCTATCGGCTCGGCGACCTGGGCCTGCGCGGCCCGCCGGGTGACCGCCTCGCCCACCACCGCCTGCACGTCCTCGTCGCGCAGCACCGCGAGCACCCCGCGCAGGGCCGCGGCGGCCTCGGTGGTGACCCGCTCGGCGTTTCCCGGGGCCGAGAGCCACTCGCCGAGCCGGCGGGCGATGCCCAGGGCGGCGAGCCGGGTGCGGACCACCTGGGCGGAGAGGAAGTTGTCGCCGACGAAGTCGCCGAGCGAGCGGCCGAAGGCGTCCTTCTTGGTCGGGATGATCGCGGTGTGCGGGATCGGCAGGCCGAAGGGGCGTCGGAAGAGCGCGGTGACGGCGAACCAGTCCGCCAGCGCGCCGACCATGCCGGCCTCGGCGGCGGCCGCCACGTAGCCGGTCCAGCTGCCCCACCCCGCCGAGTGGGCCCAGGTGGCCAGCGCGTAGATCAGGGTGGCCACCGCCAGCAGGCCGGTGGCGATGGTCTTCATGCGCCGCACGCCGCGGCGCTTCTCCTCGTCGGCGGCGGTGAACCGGACACCGGATGCGGCCACCGCGGCCTTGCTCTCGCTCTCCACCCGACCAGTGTCACTGATCGGATCGTCGATCCCGTGCTCTTGAGCCCCTGGATTCCCCCTACTTCTCCGGTTATCCGATGGTGATCCCTCCTCCTGTTCCTCCTGCGCCTCCTCCTTCTCCCACTCCCGCTCCCGCTCGGCCCCTCACCCTCTTCTTGGCCGTTCGGGCCGAAAGCGTTACAGCCGCGCCCCCGGCCCGAACGCGCCCCCGCTCACCCCCAGCGCGCGTAGGCCCGCTGGACGAAGCCCCGCCAGGCCGGCTGCCGGCGCAGCCGCCGCCGCACCTGGGCCGGCACCAGTCCCCGCCACACCTTCACCGGCAGCGAGGGCCGCTCCCCCGCCGCCACCCCGCCGCCCGGCTCCTGGCCCACGACCTGCCCGCCTGGCCCGACCTGCCCGGCCTCCTCCGCCTGACCGACCACCCGGTGCATCGGCGGCTCCCAGTAGGCCGCCTGGTAGCGGATCAGCCGGCGCAGCGCCGCCACCCGCCCGCGCCGCGCCAGGTCCAGGCGCAGCCGGTCGCGCACCGGCAGCTCGCGGAAGGCGGCGGGCTCGCAGTGCCGGTCCACCAGCCGCCCGACCCCGGCGCAGACCCGCCGCTGCACGGGCTCGGCCAGCGTGAGGAAGTCGGACTGCAGCAGCCGCGGGATCTCCCAGGAGAACGCCCGCCCGCACAGCGCCTCGCGCTCCGGACCGGGCTCGGCCAGGCGCTCGACCACCTCCAGCACCGCGCCGATCCCGCGCAACCGGTCCTCGTGCCCCGAGCGCGCGGTGACGTGCTCCCCCTCGTCACGGAGCACCGCGTAGTAGCAGTCGTAGTCGGCCAGCACCGAGATCCGCCCCGAGCGCAGGCACGCCTCCAGGGTGAACGGCCGGTCGGAGTAGGCCGGCAGGTCCTCGCGCCGGCGCAGGCCGTACTGCTCGACCAGCGAGCGGCGGAACAGCTTGGCGTCGGACAGTGCCCAGGCCAGCGCCGAGTCGGTGAAGCCGACCCGCTCCCTGCTCTCCTCGAAGATCCCCTGCGGCACCTGGCGCCCGTTGACGCCCACCATCCTGCCGAGCACGACGTCCGAGCCGACCCGGTCGGCCAGCGCGACCAGGCGTTCCAGCGCCTGGTCGCCGAGCCGGTCCTCGGCGCCCAGGAAGAAGAGGTGGCGCCCGCGGGCCAGGGCCAGCGCGCGGTTGCCCGCCGCCGCCGCACCACCGGGGTCGACCCGGGCCAGCAGTCGGAACAGCCCGGGGTGCCGGTCGGCGTAGCGCCGCAGCTCGGCGGGGCCGTCGTCGGTGGAGCCGTCGTCGACCGCGACCACCTCCAGCCCGCCGCGCCGGCGCCGGATCGACTGCGCCACCAGGGAGTCCAGGCAGGCCGTCAGGTAGGGCATCGCGTTGTGCACGACGACCACCACCGTCACCTCGGGCACCACGGTCGCGGCGGGCACGTCGGTCATGTCCGTCACACCATCACCTCGTCACCGCGCAGCGCCCCGGCCTGGGCCAGCACGTCCTCGGCCAGCTCGACCGCGCGCAGGCCCTCGCGCAGCGGCACCGTCCGGCCGGGGCGGCCGGCCACCGCCTCGCGGAACTGGCGGTGCTGGGCGGCCAGCGGGTCGCGCCCGGGCAGCGGACAGCCGACCGGCTCACCCGGCGGAGCCGTGTGGCGCACCAGGGTGCCGGCCAGCGTGTCGGCGACCAGGCAGCCGCGCTCCCCGGTGACGGCGATGCGCCGCTCACGCACCGGGGCGAGCCGGCCGACCTGGTGACCGACCATCGTGCCGTCGGCCAGCTCGCCGACCACGACCGCCGCGTCCTCGGGCCCCCGCGCACCGCGGCGCACCGTGCGGGCGGCCAGCGTGGCGTACTCCTGGCCGGTCAGCCAACGGGTCAGATCGAGGTCGTGGGTGGCCAGGTCCAGCACCACTCCGGTACCGTCCGGCCTTCGCTCGCACGGTAGCTGACGTGACGTCAGCACGCTGAGCAGCCGGCCCAGCTCACCGTCCAGCAGACGGGCCCGCAGCTCGGCCACCGCCGGGTGGTAGCGCTCCACGTGGCCTACCGCCGCGACCAGTCCACGCGCCTCGAAGGCCGCCACCAGCCGGGCCGCGGCGGCCGCGCTGCCGGCCAGTGGCCTCTCGATGAGCACGGGCACGCCGTGCGCGGCCAGCGCCAGGCCCGTCTCCTCGTGCTGCGCGGTGGGGCAGGCCACCACGGCGTAGTCCAACCGCCGCTCCAGCAGGTCGGCGAGCGCCGCGAAGACCGGGGTGCCGGGCGCCGCCCCGAAGGGGTCGCCGGCCGGGTCGACCACACCCACCAGCCGCACGCCGCCCAACGTGCCCAGCACCCGGGCGTGCTGGCGGCCCCTCGCGCCGAGTCCGACCAGTCCGACCCGCAGCGGCCGCCCGCCGGGCGTTCCCGCCGGCTGCTGACCGGGCACCCGGACGGTCACCGCGGACCGCCGTCGAGCAGCGCGGCGACCTCGTTCACCGCGGCCACCACCCGCGCCGACTCGCCCGCCGAGAGCTCCGGATGGACCGGCAGGGAGAGCACCTGGGCGGCCGCCGCCTCGGTGCGCGGCAGGGGCAGCCGACGCTGTCCCTGGTAGGCCGGCTGCCGGTGGATCGGCACCGCGTAGTGCACGGAGCCCCGCACCCCGCGCCGCGCCAACTCCTCCTGGAAGTCGGCTCGTTGCTCGGCCGCCACGCGAACCGTGTACCGGTTGTAGACATGACCCGCACCGTCGGCCACCGCCGGGCAGAGCAGCCCGTGCGAGCGGGCGGGCGACAACCCCGTGTCCAGCACGGCCGCGTTGGCCCGCCGGCGGGCCGTGCGCCCGGCGAGTGCGGTCAGTTGGACCCGGCCCACCGCCGCCGACAGGTCGGTCATCCGCAGGTTGCCGCCGACCACCTCGTGCCGGTCGCCCTCCGCCATCCCCTGGTTGCGCAGCATCCTTAGCCGCGCCGCCAGTTGGCGGTCGGCCACGGTCACCATGCCGCCCTCCAGGGCGTGCATGTTCTTGGTCGGGTGGAAGCTGAAGCAGCCGACCGCCCCGAAAGTGCCCACCGGGCGCCCGTGCAGGGTGGCGGCGTGCGCCTGGCAGGCGTCCTCCAGCAGCAGCAGGCCGTGCCGGTCGGCCAGGGGCACCAGCCGGTCCAGCGCCGCCGGGTGCCCGTAGAGGTGCACCGGCAGCAACGCGGCCGTGCGCGGCCCGATCGCGGCCGCCGCGGCGGCCGGGTCCAGGCCGAAGCCGCCCTGCTCCAAGTCCGCGAAGACCGGCTCCGCACCGACCAGGCGGACCGCGTTGGCGGTGGCCGCGAACGAGAACGAGGGCAGCACCACCTCGTCCCCCGGCCCGATCCCCAGCGCCAGCAGGCTCAGGTACAGCGCGGAGGTGCCGGAGTTGACCGCCACGCAGGCGCGGCCGTCCACCAACTCGGCGAACTCCTCCTCGAAGGCGGCGACTTCCGGCCCCTGGACGACACGGCCGCTGCGCAGCACCCGGACGGCGGCCTCGATCTCGGCCTCGCCGATCACCGGCCGGGCCACCGGGACCGGCGAGGGGCGGTCCACCTCGGCCGGCCGCCCCTCGCCCACGTCATCGGGGAGCGCCGGCCGTGCCGCACCGCCCGGGGCCAGCAGCCCTGCCATCGTCCGCTCCCTCACACCTGCACCCGGGAGCCGCTCCGGGGCCGCTCGGGCACCCGCACTCCACCGTTCCAGCCCCCCAACCGCCGTGGGGCCACGCGGGTTACTCGCCACACCGCCGGGCCCGGCCCGCCCCACCCGTGCGGGTGAGGCGGGCCGAACGGGCGGCCGAGCGCACGTCACCCACTCGTACCGACGGCGATCGGACGACCCGGCACGAGCGCCGGACCGGTCACCGCGCCCACCCGCTCACCCGATCACCGCGCCCTGGTACATCCGCGCGATCACGTCCTCGATCACCGGCTCGCGCACCGACAGGTCCACCAGCGGATACCGCTCCGCCACGGCCGCCACGATCGGCGCCGCACTGCGCGCGGCCGGGAAGGCCAGCCACTGCCGCGCCCCCTCGACCCTGACCACCCGCGCGCCGGTCACCTCGATCGGCGCACCCTCGCGGACCAGGTCCACCACCAGGGTCCGCTCGCTCCCGCCGAGCGCGTGCAGGCCCGGCAGGCTCCCGTCGTAGACCACCCGGCCGTGGTCGATGACCATCACCCGACCGCACAACTGCTCGATGTCGGTGAGGTCGTGGGTGGTCAGCAGGACGGTGGTGCCGGCCGCGTTGACCTCGCGCAGGAACTCCCGCACCCGCACCTTGCTCACCACGTCCAGCCCGATGGTCGGCTCGTCCAGGTAGAGCACCTCGGGATCGTGCAGCAGGGCGGCGGCCAGGTCCCCGCGCATCCGCTGGCCGAGCGAGAGTTGGCGCACCGGGGTGTCCAACAGCTCACCCAGCTGGAGCAGTTCGACGCAGCGATCGAGGTTGGCGGCGAACCGGCGCGGCTCGATCCGGTAGAGCCGGCGGGCCAGTTCGTAGGAGTCGCGCAGCGGCAGGTCCCACCAGAGCGTGGTGCGCTGACCGAAGACCACGCCGATCCGCCGGGCCAGCCGCGACCGTTCGCGCGCCGGGTCCACCCCGGCCACCCGCAGCCGGCCGCTGCTGGGCACCAGGATCCCGGTGAGCATCTTGACGGTGGTGGACTTGCCGGCCCCGTTGGGCCCGATGTAGCCGACGCACTCGCCGGCGCCGACGGTGAAGCTCAGCCGGTCGACCGCGCGCACCTCGCGCCGCTCGCGGCGCAGCCGGCCGGCCTTGGTGCGGATGACGAAGGTCCGTGACACCTCGTCGAGTTCGATCAGTGCCATCCGATTCTCCTCTGCTGTCGACGGATGAAGGAGGTCAACTGCCGGTGCCGCGGTAGGCCCGCAGCCCGGCCCGCCAGGCCAGGCCGGCCGCCAGCACGCACAGGCCGGCGGCCACCGGCGCGGCGAACTGGAAGGCGGCCGGCAGGCCCAGCGGGTCCGGCCGACCCAGGATCCGCATGGTGGGCAGCCAGTTGACGAAGGCCAGCGGCACCCCGAAGACGGTGCCGGCGACCAGGTCCCGGGCGAAGACCGTGGGCGGGTACTGCAGGAGGGTCGCCCCGCCGTAGGTGAAGGCGTGCTGCACCTCCCGGCACTCGCCCCACCAGAACTGCAGGGTGGCGCCCCCCACGAAGATCGCCCCGAAGATCACCGCACCGCACAGCGGCATCGCCAGGAGCAGCAGCACCCGGTCCCAGGTCCAGGCCACCGGCAGCTCGGGCAGGGCCCAGCCCAGCACCAGCAGCGCCTGTACCGGGCGGGCGAGCCGGCGCAGGGTGAAGCGCTCGGCGCAGACCATGGAGAGCGCGGGGGCGGGCCGGATCAGCAGCACGTCCAGGGCGCCCGATCGGATCCGCTCGCCCAGCGAGTCCACCGTGCCGATCAGGAAGTCGGCCATGCCCAGCGCCAGGCCCGAGGTGCCGTACAGCAGGCCGATCTCGGGCAGGCTCCAGCCGCCGAGCCGGTCGGTGTGCTGGAACATCAGCATCAGCACCACGAAGTCCAGGAAGGTCAGGGCCAGGCTGGCCAGCGTCGTGAGCACGAAGGAGGCCCGGTAGGACAGCGCGGCCCGGGCCCACATGGCGGCGGTCAGCCGCCAGGAGGTGACCGCCCAACGGGCCGGTCCCAGAAGCGAGTCAGCCACCCTGCACCACCACCTTGCGGGTGGCCAGCAACTGTCCGGCCCGCCCGGTGGCCAGCAGCACGACGGCCCACAGCAGTTGGAAGCCCAGCTCGCCCAGCAGCGCGCTGCCCGAACCGCGCTCCAGGAACACGTCACAGGGCACCCGCACCATCGCGGCCCACGGCAGAGCCGCCGCCAACTGCCGCAGCCCGTCCGGGAAGAGGGTGATCGGCAGCAGCATCCCGGAGAGGAACATCGAGACCACCACCATCACCGAGCGCACCCCCTCGGCGTCGTGCAGCCAGAAGGCGGTCAGCGAGACCAGGAAGCGCAGCCCGAAGCTGACCAGGACGGCCTGCGCCACCGCGAGCGGGAAGAGCAGCCAGGTCAGCGGCGAGTGCGGCAGCCGGGCGTGGAAGAGCAGCACCCCGGCGATCAGCGGCACCGCCCCGCGGGTCAGCACCTGGAAGCCGGCCCGGCCGAGGTCGGCGGCCAGCCACCAGCCGAGGAAGTCCACCGGCCGGTAGAGGTCCACGGCGATGTCGCCGCTGCGGAACCGCTCCTGCAGGTCGTCCTGGAAGCCGCCGCCCCAGGTCGCGACGGTGGCCAGCAGCGCCTGGCTGACCCAGATGTAGGTGACGGCCTGCGCGCTGTCGTAGCCGCCCAGGCCCGGGCGGGCCCGCCACAGGGCCAGGAAGGTGGAGGAGAGGATGCAGCCGAAGACGGTGTTGGTGAAGATGCCGGCCACCGTCGCGGCCCGGTAGGTGGAGTATCGGCGGAAGGAACCGCGGGCGATGGCCAGGTAGAGCCCGGCCGACGTCGTCATCAAGTGTCTCCTTGTCGACATTTCAGCGCAGCTGGTGATGACCCTTCGCGACGCCGCGCACAGCACGACGCCGCCCACGACCGCAGCGCCCAACAGCCCCGACCGACGGGACCCGGGGGGTCCGGGCGTCAGGCGGGGCTGGGCGCTATGCGGTTGTGTCACTCCACGCTAGCGGCGCGGACGGTGCGTCCGCACCGTATTTCCACCATCGCGGCTACCTGGCCGCCTTGACGGCCGCCACCGTGCTGTTCAGCCGGTCCACCGCGTGCTGCAGCTCGGCCACCTTGTCGCTCGGCAGCGCGGGCAGGTTCTGGGCGGCCGGCGCGTTGCCCGGCAGAGTGGGCAACGAGACCGGCAGCAGCGAGCCGAGCAGGTTCTGGATGGTCGACAGCAGGCCGGTCACCAGGCCGAGCAGCCCGCCGGCGTCCGGCAACGAGGGCAGCGACGGCATCGTCGGCAGGGAGGGCAGCGAGGGCAGCGACGGCGCCGTCGGCAATGACGTCGGCAACGACGTCGGGAGCGAGGTGGGCAGCGAGGTCGGCAACGAGACCGAGGGCAGCGACGACAACGACGCCGGCAACGAGAGCGGCAGCGACAACGGCACCGGGATCGGCACCGCCAACGCCGGCGCCGGGACGACCCGAGGCGCATCGGCCTCGGTGAGCGGGACGGCCGCGGTCGCCGCGGTGACCGAGGTGAGACTCAGAGCTGCGGTCAGCGCGGCAGCCGTCCAGAGGGCACGCATGGGGGTGGTTCTCCTTGTCCAACGAGGGATCCCCGAGCAGGCGAGGCCGAAAGCTGCCTCGCTTCCAAACGGTGGCCCAGCGCGGCCCCGCGGGCCACCCCACCTAGCCCGAACGCGTGGCCGGCCCCCGCGCTGCCCCGGCCCCGGCCCCCGCCCCCGCCCCCGCCCCCGGCCGGACATGACACAGGGCCCGCCCCTCCGTCGAGGCAGGCCCCACACCGTCACCACCGCTACAGGTACAGCCCCGTGGAGCCCTCCGAGTCCTTCAGCCGCTCGGCCGCCACCGCGTGCAGGTCGCGCTCGCGCAGCAGCACGTAGGTCGCACCGCGCACCTCGACCTCCAGCTTGTCCTCGGGGTCGTACAGCACCCGGTCGCCCGGCTCCACCGCCCGCACGCTCTGGCCCACCGCGACCGCCTCGGCCCAGGTGCACCGCTTGCTCAGCTCGGCGGTCGCCGGGATCAGGATGCCGCCGGTCGAACGGCGCTCACCCTCGGCGCCCTCGGTCTTCACCAGGACCCGGTCGTGCAGCATCCGGATCGGCAGCTTCTCGCCCAGGCGGTCGTGCCGACCGTGCTCCGGCTGCCCGGACTGCTTGCTCTCATCGTCGTTCGCGCTCACGCCCAGACCGTACCCGGCGCGGACCCACGCCGTGGCGGCGGCCCGCCCAGTGGCACCACCGGGCCGCGGCCGCTGCGTCGAACCACCGCGTCGAACCGGCGCGGCTACTTCCGCCGGCGCTTGCGCGCGGAGGCCACCAGCAGCACCACGCCCGCCCCGACCAGCGCGGCCGGCACGATCCGCTCGGCGCGCGGCGCACCGCTCTCGTCCACGAACTCCGCGCGCAGCTGCTCGACCCCGCGGCTGGCCGCCACGTACACCCGGCCGACCTTCTGCTCGACGGTGGCCAGCACCTTCGCCCGCAGCTGCGCCGCGACCGTGCTGGGGTGCACGCGCATCGCCAGCTCGTCCAGGGTGTCGGCCAGCTGCGTGCGGGTGCGCACGATGTTGGCCTCGATCTCGGCGGTCGTGCGACCCGCGTCGTCCCTGGCCATGTCCTTGGTCTTCCCCTTGCCCACCCGGGCCACCTCACTCGCCTCGCGTCTCGGTCCTCTGCTCCGGGCCAGTCTGTCAGCTCGCCCGCCCGGGCGCGCAGTCCCACCCACCATCAGGGGTAGGTTGGCCAGGGCACGACCACCAGTCCAGCACGAGGAGAGATCCACACCGTGAGCGAGCGACTCCAGGCCGGGGACACGGCCCCCGCCTTCTCCCTGCCCGACGCCGACGGCAACCAGGTGTCCCTCGCGGACCACCTCGGCCGCAAGGTGATCGTCTACTTCTACCCGGCCGCGCTGACCCCCGGCTGCACCACCCAGGCCTGCGACTTCACCGACAACCTCGAGGTCTTCGCGGGCGCCGGCTACGACGTCATCGGCATCTCCCCCGACAAGCCGGCCAAGCTCGCCAAGTTCCGCGAGAGCGAGGACCTCAAGGTCACCCTGCTCGCGGACGAGGACAAGAGCGTCCTGGAGGCGTACGGCGCGTTCGGCGAGAAGTCCCTCTACGGCAAGACCGTGGTCGGCGTGATCCGCTCCACCGTCGTCGTCGACGAGCAGGGCAAGGTCGAGCGGGCCCTGTACAACGTCAAGGCCACCGGCCACGTCGCCAAGCTGCTGCGCGACCTCAAGGTCGGCGCCTGACGGTCCGGCACCACAACGCGAGACGGCGGCCCCGGCTCCCCCACACAGGGGCCGGGGCCGCCTCGCGCGACGCGGGGATCAGCCGGGCAACCCCACTGCCCGCTCACCGCTGCGGCGCTGCTGGATCACCACAGCCACCACCAGCAGCGAACCCTGCGCCACGTTCTGCCAGAACGAGTTGATTCCCTGGACGGTCAACCCGTTCTCCAGAGCACCGAGCAGCGCCACCGCGAGGAGGGTGCCGCCGATGCCGCCCTTGCCGCCCTTGAGCGCGCAGCCGCCCAGCGCCGCGGCGGTGATCGCCTTCAGCTCCAGGCCCTCGCTGCCCGACACGGGCTGGCCCGACCCGGTGCGCGCGGTCAGCAGGATGCCCGCGACCGCGGCCACCACACCGATCAGGCCGTACACCGAGATCAGGTACTTGTTGATGTTGATGCCGGCCAGCCGCGCCGCGGTGTCGTTGCCACCGATGGCGTAGATGTTGCGGCCGATGTCCGTGTACTTGAGCAGGACGTGCACGGCCAGCGCCACCGCGATCAGGATCCACACCATCACCGGCAGCCCGGCGAGCTTGCCGCGGCTCAGGAAGACGAAGAAGTCGTCGTTCAGCACGTAGCCCTGCGCGGCGCCGTTGGAGATCAGCTGCGCGACGCCCTTGTAGGCGGCCAGACCAGCCAGCGTCGCGATCGTCGCGTTCACCCGGCCGTAGACGATGATCACGCCGTTCAGGGCGCCGACCACCACGCCGACCCCGATGGCGGCGGCCATGCCGACCAGCGGGTTGCTACCGGCCGAGGTGAACGCCATCGCGCTGACCACCGAGGCCAGGCCCGCCTGCGAGCCGACCGAGATGTCCAGCCCGCCGCAGATGATCACCACGGTCTGCACCACGGCCAGCAGGCCGGTGATGGTCACCGCCTCCGCGATCACCTGGATGTTGTTCCAGGAGAGGTAGTTGTCGTTCAGCGAGCCGAACAGCGCCAGCACGACCACCAGCGCGGCGATCAGGCTGAGGTTCTGCCCGCCCACCGAGGCCAGCAGCTCGCCGGCCTTCCCGCGGCTCTTCGCCGGCGGCGCACTCCCCGACGGAGCGCTCTCGGACAAGGTCGTCGTGCTCATGCGGGCCTTCCTTCGTTCTGCGCGGCGCCGTTGGACACCTCAGTACTTGACGCCAGGTCATCGGCCATCGCCAGGGCGAGGATCCGCTCCTCGCTGGCCTCGGCCCGGTCCAGCTCGCCGGTGATCCGGCCGTTCTGCATCACCACCACCCGGTCCGCCAGCCCGAGCACCTCGGGCAGCTCGGAGGAGATGACCAGCAGGGCGACGCCCTCCTTCGCCAGGTCG